>JBGSLW010000298.1:0-13340 GCA_041740495.1 Pirellulaceae bacterium | reverse complement strand
AGCTCGACCCGAGTAGTGAACATTTGTACACCATTGAGCGGCGGCGGCGGGCTGGAGCGCGGGACCGGCGGCGCATTCGTGGGAGGGAGAAGCTGCCCCGTCTGCGGCGATATCGTGAAGGATTCGGTCGCCGGCTGCTGGATCAGCACCCCGCCGGGAGGAGGCGGCGGCAGATTCTCCTGAAAGGCGGCTGGCTGTACCGCGAACGGGACTCCCTGCTGCCGCGCCTGGTCGGCCCGCTGCCGCAGTTCGCTAAAATCGCCGGCGGCGCCCTCCGACGTACGCGTCGGCTCGATCTGCAATTCGGCGGTGGTCAAAAGGCGCCCCACCCAATGTTGATCGACGATCCGATTGAGGGTGGGTGCACCGGACTGCGCAGGATCCGCAGGCCGCGGCCACGCCACTTCCGCGTTTCCTTCCACGTACACAATCAGCCTGTTGGCGGCGGCTGCCGGATCGCGGTCGACCCAGATCACCATCCACTCGCCACGGGCGGACCAGTCTCCTTGTTGAACGTGCGGTGCGCCTTGCAAGACCCATTGGTCCATAGCGCCTTGTTGCCAGCGCACTGCGGACTCGGCTCGGATCTGGATCGGCAGCGTTGCGCTCGGCTGCGGGTAACTCAGATCCAACCCTGCAGCATTTTGGGTTGGGCTGGGGGCGGGAACCGTAGTCGCCGCAGTCCGTTGCGGCGGGACAAACTCTTGAGCACCAGCCAATGTCCCGAACAGGAGAAGGTGAGTCGCAACCACCGCGAGGCAGGCGACCAAACGGCGCACCGGAACCGCGGACCAGTGACGGCCCCGGCCAAACCTTCGCGGCAATCGCAGTACTCGGTTCTTCACGTCATACGCAGTCGATGAAATAATGCGAGCAGCGGCCAAGGCATTCCGACTCGACCTTCCCGTGCGCGCAGAACTCAACCCCAATCCAGCCAAAAAAGCTGCGGGAGTATAGAGAGCGCCCGAAGCGCCAGCAAGGGAAATCCGAAGGGGGGCCCCCCTCGTTTAACGCCAAGCCAAAGGCGCCGGCTTGCCCCATTACAGCACTCCAGACGTGCCGGCGCCTTTGGCTTGGCGTTAAACAAAATGCGGGAAAAATAGCGCCCTCAACTTGCACGACCTGGTCGGTAGAGGGCAGCGTGAAGGGGCGATCGGTTTCAGGGATAGGCTCATAGGCGACCCAGCCCACGGTGGGGCCCGTGCCAAGCCGACACGACGCATGGCCCGAACAAGGGATCGATCCTGACATTGCGATACGAGATCCGCACGCTACGATCAATGTTCTGCTAGCAGAGCGGTGCCCCACGGTCCGGCAAATTTCTGCACTCTCTTGAGGGATCAGCTGGATGAATACGCCATTGGAATTTGTCTTGGTGCTGACGAGCTGCGATGATCGTGAGCTGCTGGAGGCCTTGGCCGCAGAGGCGGTCCGCGATGGTTTGGCGGCTTGCGTCCAAATCTGCGGCCCGATCACCAGTACGTACTACTGGGAGGGGAAAATCACAACTTCCACGGAATGGCAAGCGAGTTTCAAGACGCATTCCAGCCAGTGGGAGCCCCTCCGCTCGCTGATTTCCCGGCGGCATTCGTATCAATTGCCGGAGATTGTGGCGGTGCCGCTGGTCGCCTGCAGCTCGGAATACGCGAAATGGCTGCAGAGTCATTGGAGCGTCGCCAACCCGCCTGGGCAAAAAAATTGACTCGACAGTCGGGCGGCGATACAACCAAGACTTGGCCTAGCTCCGGGGTTCGACTCGTCGCACGCCGACCGGGACTCCGACCTTTCGATGCCAGATGATTTCGAGGGCATTTCGAACTGGAGAATCTGCCATGAGGTTGGGCGGAGAGTGGTTCCACCGGCGACGGATTCCGCCGGGCCGCGGAGGATGGAGCCTGGTCGAACTGCTGGTCGTGCTGGCGGTGATCGGCATCCTTGCAGCGCTGCTGTTGGTGGCGGTGCAAGCAGTGCGCGAAGCGGCGCGGCGGGCTCATTGCGCCAGCCAGATTCGCCAGATCGCGACGGCGATGGCCGGTTACGAAGCAGCTACCGGTTGTTTCCCGCCGGGCTGCAGCTACCCGGGAATGGCGATGTGGTCGGCGTTTCTATTGCCCTTCATCGAGCAGAACAATCTGGCCGAGTCAATCGACTTGAAAGGCCCGTGGGGTTCGAGCGCGGCGTTGACCCAGCCCAGCAACCAGTCTGCGTTGGGGACCTGGATTGCGTTGCTGCAATGTCCGTCCGCTGGTCTTCCCCGCACGCAGTGGGACAACATTGCGCTGGTCGACCGCACTCCGTGCAGTTACTTGGCTTGCGCCAGCGGCACGAACGATCGCGAGTCTGGGCTCAAGCCCTGGTGCGGAATGCATGTTTGGCAAGATCCCAACAGCGGTGTTACCTATCCGCCATCGGACGGCATCTTTTACATGAATAGTCGCACTCGGCATACCGAGCTTGGCGACGGCTTGTCGCACACGATGTTGATCGGCGAATCCGTTCCGGATCAGGACGTGCAGGGGGATGACTTCGCAGGGCATTGGCAAAAGGTCGACCACTGGTTCATCGGCTCGCCCGAGTTGTTTGACTACACCTACTTGGGCGAGACCGGGTCGTCCGAAGTCTCGGAATGCCTCGGTTCGACCGCGGCGCCGATCAACGCGTTGCGGGAGGGGGGGCTATCGATCAACGAGCGGGAACTCAGCTTCGGCAGCTGCCATCCAGCAGGCGTTCAAATCGGGATGGCGGACGGACACGTGCGGATGATATCCCAGGCGATGGATCGGGCCGCCTGGAGCGCACTAGGGACGCGTTACTCGCGATCGCCCGCGGCGCTGGACTGACCACCGGTCGGCGGATCACCCGCCGGAGTCTTACCGGACGGAGTCTTACCGGACAGCGCGTCTCGGATCGTCTCGGCCATCTCGAAGCCCGGCTGACCGAAGGCTTCGTAGAACTGCGGGTTGGTGAGCAGGATCTTGCCGTCGCCGCCAATCAACACGTATTGCGGCAGCGAACGGACGCCGTAATCTTGGAGCGAGGGATGCGACCAGCCCCCGCCGAGGGCTTGGCGCCAAGGGGGTGCATTGGTCTGGACGAATTCCCGCGCGGCGGCGGCGTCTTCATCCGCGCAAATCGCGAGTAGTTCCAGGTCGTGCGAGGGATGCAGCTGCTCATACATAGCCTTGAGGACCGGCAAATCGGACGCAGCCGCTGGGCTCTGCGCCGTCCAAAAATAGATCAACACCGGCCGGTCCTTGAATTCATTCAACGTCAGCGTCGACTGCGAATCCCATCCCGCAACGGAAATCGCTGGGGCCGCCTCTCCGGGGCGAAGCACCCGAGTCACCTCTAGGGGGAGCGGAGGCATTTTCACTTCGTCGACTTCGCCCACTTCGATCTGGCCGTAGACCTCCAGGACGAACAGCTTCTGATCGTGTTCCAACTCTTGCCCGCCGTAGACGTTGTAGGTACCGGGCGGGACATCGTACAAAGTGAACGAGCCGTCGGACTCGAAGCGTACTTCAAAACGTTTCCGTTTTTTCTCCAACGCCTCGCGCTCGGCCAAGTACGCTTTTCCCTCGTCCGACTCCGGAAACGCCTGCATCCAAATCTGCCGCTGCTCCACCGTGCGCGATGCCCAATCGGCCGGAACCGGGATTGGGGGAAACTGCATGTACTCGGTCAGCGCTAATGGAAACTTGGCGAGATCAAAGCTGGCGGGCAAATCGTCGCCCAGCGCCACCGCACCGGTCAACGTCGCCAGTTTTCCCGCTGGCTGGGAGTCCGTTCGACCGGACTTTTTCTCCGGCGGTGGATCCTGGGCAATCGAGCTCTCGGATCCCCACCCCAGAACGACCAGTCCCGCGAGGCAAACGAGTCTGCCGGCTCGCGTCCGCAACCGCGTCTTCCACAACGACATTCGCGATACCTCTTTCAATTGTCTACCACGCTTCGTCCGCAGTCCATCAGCCGCCCCAACCATCAGCCGCGCCAACCATCAGCCGCCCCAACCATCAGCCGCCCCAACCATCAGCCGCCCCAACCATCAGCCGCGCCAACCATCAGCCGCGCCAGCCATCAGCCGCCCCAACCATCAGCCGCGCCAACCATCAGCCGCATGGCGCTAGCCTGCGGTTTCTTCTCGCATTCCACACCGGAATCCAATGGAACCGAATTCGAATTTCGAGTCAAATGCAAATGCTCAACTACTGGAAACAAGGTCTGACCCTTCGGTGGTCCCTTCTTCCCTTCTTGTTTCTCGAACTCCGTGATCTCTGTGGCTCTGTGTTTCAAAACGCCCTACCTGCGCCGGCGGCGGACGAGACTGTGCGGAAAGGAGACAGAAAGAAAAACACGGAGGCGCAGAGCCCACAGGGGAAGAGGAGCGTGTTAATCGACGTGGGAACCGTGCTGGGAAGTCCGTCCGGGAAGGGCGGTGGCGAGGGTAAGGGGATACATGGCTTAGGCTAGTTCGGCGTTGGCGTCGTCGGCCGCAGCGGAAGACCCGGCCGGCGAGGCGCGTCGGGGCAGGGCGCCGGTACCGGGGACGATCAACGGGCCCGCCGAGTTTTCCTCGACAATCCGGCGGAGTTCGGTCGCATCGACCGATTCGATCTCGATCAACCGCATCGTGAGAGCTTCCAGTGCGGCGCGGCGGGCCTCCAATATCTTTCGTACCCGTTCGATCGCTTCGTCGATGATGCGTTTGACTTCCTGATCGATTTCGCACGCCGTCTTTTCGCTATAGACACGGGGGGCTTCCTCGTAAGCAGCTCCCGCCAAAAACGGATTCGAGCGCGACTCGCGGTAGTTGACTCGGCCCAAGCGGCTCATGCCGAACTGCATCACCATCCCGCGGGCGATATCGGTGGCGCGTTCCAGGTCGTTCTGAGCCCCTGTGGAAATGTCTTTGTAGATCAACTCTTCCGCCAGCGTCCCGGCCAATAGAATTTGCAGTTGGCTTTCCAGTTCGCTTTGCGTCATCAAATAGCGGTCGCTGTCGGGGCGCTGCATCGTGTAGCCCAGGGCGGCGATCCCGCGCGGGATGATCGAGACCTTGTGCACCGGATCGGTATTGGGGAGCGAGTAGGCGACCAGGGCATGGCCGCTTTCGTGGTAGGCCACGCGCTGTTTTTCGTCGACCGACATCACGCGGCGTTTCTTTTCCAGGCCCGCGGTGACGCGTTCGACCCCTTCGTTGAACTCTTCCATTCCCACGGCGGATTTTTCCTTGCGAGCCGCCAACAAAGCGGCCTCGTTCACCAGATTCGCCAGGTCGGCTCCCACGAAGCCAGAGCTGATGCTGGCGACGTATTTGAGGTCGACGGTCGGATCGAGCTTCACGTTCTTGACGTGGACTTTGAGGATCTCCTCGCGTCCGCGAATGTCGGGGCGATCGACCAGGACATGCCGGTCAAAGCGCCCAGGACGCATCAAGGCGGAGTCGAGCGTCTCGGGACGGTTCGTGGCGGCCATCACGATCACGCCGCTGTTGCTGTCAAAGCCATCCATCTCGACCAGCAGGGCATTGAGCGTTTGCTCGCGCTCGTCGTGCGCGCCGACGATATTCCCCCCGCGCGTCTTTCCCAACGCATCCAGCTCATCGATAAAGATGATACAGGGAGCTTTGGCTTGGGCTTGCTGAAACAAGTCGCGGACGCGGGCCGCTCCGACGCCGACGAACATCTCGACGAAGTCGCTGCCGGAGAGACTAAAAAACGGCACACCCGCCTCGCCGGCGATCGCCTTGGCCAGCAGCGTCTTCCCTGTTCCGGGCGGGCCGACCAGCAAGACTCCCTTGGGGATCCGCCCTCCCAGCTTTTGGTACTTATCCGGATTCTTGAGAAAGTCGACGACTTCTTTTACTTCTTCGACCGCCTCGTCGATCCCGGCGACATCGTTGAACGTGACTTGCAAATCCTCTTCCGCGTACAGGCGACCACGGCTGCGTCCGAACTGCATCGGGCCGCCCGCCCCCCCCAACCGCTTCATCATCCAATAAAACAGCAGCAGCACACCCAGCGAAATCAACAGGAGCGGCCCCCATTTCTCTGCAAAGCCTGGCTCCCCCTCGAAACTGTAGGGGATGTTTCGGGTGTGGAGCGCGTCGTCGAGCCATTTGTTCGTGGAGTCCGCGTCGTTCTTATTGGCGGCAAAGCTAATCGCTGTTTTTGGCTTGACCGTCCGGTTATCCGCGCCGACGACTTCGCACTTCGCTTTCCCCTCAATTCGCAAGTCCCCCACCGTGACATCGGTCAAGTGGCTGTAGTGATAGGTCAAATCCCCGCGACGTACCGAAATCTCGTTCGGCCGGCCGTCGGAGGTTAGCGGTATTCCCGACTCCGTGTATTGGGTCTTTTCGACCAGCCGCCGGAACTCGTCGAAACTGAGCGTGTGTTGGGCGGGGCGCACGAACAAGAAAATGGCGCACATCACGATGGTGAGAATCAACACCAACGTGAACCATTTCATATTGTTGTTCTGCTTGTTCTCGGTTGCTCGTTTGTTGTCGTGGTCCATGCTGTTCCTGTGGGGGGGACTCGCAATCGATCAGGCCAATTTTACTGGATGCCTTGCGCTGGGTCGACGGTTTCCTGCCTTCCAGGACTCCGGGGGTGGTCGCAGGCGCCCGATTGCGGCGAACCGGCCGGTTTTTCGGTGTGCTCCGCGGCCCACCCGTCGGACACTTGCGGTTGGCTTGCATTCCTGGGCAGATCCCGTATCGTGACAGCGTTCGCGCAGAATCGAGTCAATGGGATGCGATGGAGAAGAATCCATGAAACGGAAAATCGTCTGGAGGATCGCCGCGATCGTAACCGGAATCGCATGGGGCGATCCGGCCGGAGCATGCCGCGCGGCGTGGCAAGACCGATCTGTCGAGGCGTCGAGCGATTCCGCACAGTGGGGACAGTTTCGCGGTCCGGACGGAAATGGCAGTTCCACGACGGCTCGACCTCCGACCCGCTGGAGCAACTCCCAAAACGTGCGGTGGAAGGTCGCGATTCCCGGAGGGGGGCATTCGAGCCCCGTCGTCTGGAACGACCGTGTCTATCTGCTCACGGCGGTTCCTACGGGTGGGGACGCTGCCGCAGAACCTTCCGCCGGAGAACCCGCCCCGGGGCGCGGTGGTCCGCCCGGACGCGGGATGCGCCGACCTCCCCCGGACAAGCCATACGAATTCACGGTGCTCTGCCTGAATCGCGCCGATGGAGCGATCCTCTGGCAGACCATCGTCAAGAACGCGATCCCCAAGGAGGGGGGCCATCCGACGAATACGCATGCCTCGGCGTCGCCGGTTACCGATGGCAAGCACATCTATGCGTTCTTCGGTTCGTACGGACTCTACTGCTTGGACCTCGATGGAAAGGTCGTTTGGGAACGCGACTTGGGGCAGATGCAGACTCGGAACAGCTTCGGCGAAGGGAGTTCGCCCGCGCTGTACGACAACACCCTGGTGGTGACCTGGGACCACGAGGGCCCGTCATTCATCGAAGCCATGGACGCCTCGACCGGCAAGACGCTTTGGAAGGTGGATCGCGACGAGCCGACCTCCTGGGCGACTCCGCGGATTATTCCCTCCGGCGATTCCGTCCAAGTCGTCACCAATGGAACGCGAGCGCTCCGCAGCTACGACCTGAAGACCGGAAAGTTGATTTGGGAATGCGGCGGCATGACCGCGAACCCAATTCCCACACCGATGACCGATGGCGAATTGGTCTATTGCATGACCGGCTACCAAGGGTTCTCGATCCAAGCTATCCGGCTGGGGGCCCAAGGGGATGTGACGGGCTCCCAGAGCATCGTCTGGTCCCGCCAGGATGCGGCGCCCTACGTACCATCAGCCGTCCTTTATCGCGACCTGATTTACTTTACGAAGTCGCGCGAGGGAATCTTGTTTGCGGTCGATGCCAAGACGGGAAAGACCCTGATCGACCAGACGCGGCTGGATGGCATCCAGTCCATCTACGCCTCGCTGGTCGCCGCCGATGACAAGATCTACGTCTCGGGACGCGAAGGGGTAACCGCCGTCTTGGAATACGGTCCGCAGTTGAAGATTCTGGCCAGCAACGACCTGGGGGAACCGATCGACGCGACACCCGCCCTGGTGGGTGACGAGATCTTCATTCGCGGGCATCAACACCTTTTCTGTATCGGCGAATAATCGCCAGATGTCCGCCGCCAGGCGAATGCCGCTCGCTTGCCGAGCGGATCGTTAATTTGTGTGCTACCGATGGATCCCTGTGGTGTGGCCGGCGATTCGGCGGCGCATTGAGGAATCGAGGCAAATCTACGATAATCAACGCCACATCGGGTGTCGAAGACTCGTGTGGGCTTTCAAGAGTTATCGTTTGTAAAGGGTCGATTGATGCAGTCGTTTAGAATACGTCGCGTGCTGGCGGCATGTCTCGGATGCTTGGCGGTGGCAGCGCTCCTGACCTCCGAGGCCTTTGCTCAGGAAGAATGGGTCTCCTTGTTCGACGGCAAGTCGCTGGAGGGTTGGGAGAAAGTCGGTGAAGAAGCGAGTGTCTGGGAAGTGAAGGATGGCGCGTTGAACGGGTCGGGACCGGCGTCGATGCTGGTGTCTACGGCCGGACCGTTCAAGAACTTCCGGTATCGAGCGGAGATCAAGATCAACGATGGCGGCAACTCGGGGATGTATTTCCGCACGACCCGCCGCCCCGGATTCACGGACGGATACGAAGCTCAAATCGACAGCACCCACCGCGATCCAATCCGCACGGGATCGCTCTATGGACTGTGCCATGTGTACGAACAGCTCGTCAAGCCCGATACGTGGTTCGCCTATGAGATCGAAGTCCGCGACGATGTCTGGAGAAAGAAAGAGATCACCCGCATCAAGGTGACCGTGGACGGAAAGCAGTTGTTCGAGTACCTCGATTTTGAAAAGCGGTTTCCTTCGGGCCACTTTGCGTTCCAGCAACACGATCCCGGCAGCCGGGTCGAAATCCGCAAAGTCGAGGTGCTGCCGCTGGCGGATTGATTGCTCTTGCCGAACAGTTGTCCCCAACGGTTCGGCAGCGGAGTTGGGCATTGCGCCGCCAACGAGCAATTGAGGACAATTGCTCTACAATCCGAATGAAGAACAGTTGTCCCCAACTGTTCTGCAGCGGGAATACGACTGCGAGTCAATGGCGTTTTGGATCGACAAGCACTCGTGGACCGATGGAATCTGCGGCATGATCAGAATTGTCCTCCTGGCTACGGCTTCGATACTCACGTGGGGGTTGATGTGGGTTGCGACGGCTTCCGCCCAAGTCGACTTCCAGCGGCAAATCGCTCCGATCTTGGCGCGATCGTGCTGGCGTTGCCACGGCGGCGGGGACCAGGCCGAGGATGACATGCTGTCGTCGGCCGAGCGGGCTCGGCAGGGGGGCGATTCCGGCCGCGACCTATTGGCCTTGCCGCTTGAATCGAACGAACTCATCCGCCGCGTGCGGGCGACCGAGCCCGGCGATCGAATGCCGCTGTCTGGCGAGCGTTTGAGCGACGCCGAAATCGAGCTGTTCGAGACCTGGTTGACCAGCGGCGCGGTTTGGCCGTCGCTCGCCAAGCCAGGCAACTCCGAGCAACATCTTGGGCCTTGGTACGAAAAATGGGGCCTGGCTCTGGTCGACACGTATCGAGCCGTCGATGGCGATCGATTTGTCCCTTGCGCGCTGGCGTTGGGGGGCGTGTTGCTGTTGGGGTTGTTGGCCCGGCGGGCCCGGCGCAAGTTGCGTCAGGCCGAACAGGCAGGGAAAAGGAAACCGCTGTCGGCTCGCATCCTGGCGAGCATCTCGTGGAGCATCTGGCTCAATCTGGTCCTGCTCGTCGCGCTCTGGGGGGCTTGGATCCAATGGCAACGAGTGGAAGAGCAGAAGCGCGCACTGCACCTGAAGGTCGTGCAACTGACGCCGACGAACGAATTCAGCATTCGCTACGGTCCCAAGATCCGCCCGCAACATCCACCGCGGATGTGCGGGGAATACTATCGCGGCAACGACGAGCGGGACCCGGCGCTGTTCAACGGCGGATTCTACCGCACCGCCACCTTTCGCGTTGAATTGCGCGACGCCGACGGCTCGCCGCTCGAATGGAATTCGCCCTGGCCTTCGTCGGCAGCAGTGCATTTAGAGTTAGTCCAAGCTCCGTTTGCGACTCGAGCTTTATTCGATCCGAAACTCATTGAATTGGGTGGCTTGTGGGATGCCGATCCGTGGATTCCTGACTTGCGGGGGGACCCGCGAGTCGTCCATTTGCAACCCGTGCCGGGACGTGACGACGCCTGGGAGGCCGATTTCCCGATTGCGATCGACTCTGCCACGACGACCGCACGAGGGACTGTTTTCTACTACCGCAGTTTGCCGGAGGTCGGCAAACCGAGCCGAGGCGAAGTGCATTATGCGATCGAATACGACTTGCGAAACGAAGGCGGCAAGATCGGGGGACAATCCCAGGTCTGGATGGAGTCGCTCTACAACGTCAGCAAGATCGACTTTCCGGCGGAGGGCAAGATCACACCCGCCGAGTGGTTCAGTGCGGTCCCGATTCCCGAAATCGTCGGCGGCAATACGAGCGATCCGAAACTGTTGGGCATCCCCGAACACGCGAATCGAGAATAAGGTGTCAGGAACCAATACTTGGGAGAAAGCGAGGCGCCGTTGTCGGTCTTGCCGCACGGCGTTGTTCGTGGCTGTTCCTTCGGCGACGAGCGTTCGTCAATGCGAACGGCCGAACGGTTGGGGCTCGAAAGCACCCTCCACCCTCGCAGACACCCGAAAACCATACGCAATGGTCCTGGCACCTTTTCTTCATCCGCTCCACGCGTGGGCCCGTCGCATGGCCCCGGGGGTGAGGCGGCACAGATCTTTGCGGGGGCGACGGTGTTCCCTGGAGACAATCCGGGGACCACGACGTCGAGTTGGCAGGAATTTCCTTCCCCCAATCAAGAGCCTGTTAGTCCCGCTCCGGCACCGGAACAGCCGTTCCGACCGTGGAAATCTCAAGCTGCGACATATGACATCGACGGCACAAGCATCTTGCGTAAAGGCGGTGCAGTGCTTGTTCCGGGCGAAGAACCAGTGGAGGGGATTTGGCTGCCCAATCCGCCGGCAGTGCCTCAAATACCAAGCGATGACTACGTCGTTGAAACGGTCGTACCACCATCCCATACCGTTGCAAAAGTGGCGAGTGTCGCCTTGGACATTGCTGGTATTCCCGACCCCTCGGGGGTTGCCGACGTATTCTCTGCGGGGCTTCAGTTGGCCACTGGCGAGTTCGTCGGTGCTGCATTGACGCTTCCAGGACTTCTGCCGATTGTGGGCGATTCGGCCAAGATGTTAAAGGTCGGAATGTGGGTCCGTACCATTCGCGAGGCGATGGAATTAGCCGCCAAAGATACCAAGCTGATGGCGGAAATATTGCCACATCTCGAAAAGGTGCGGGACGGAATTTCGGCACTTGGAGGAAGAGCGCCTGAGTCGTTACAATCACTAGGCGATGATGTTGGAAAGTTTGTTGATGATGCAAGGAAAAGAAGTGCCCCAAGGAGTGGAATCGGGACAACGCTAAACGTCTTGAACATGACGTGCTTTGTAGCTGGAACGCCGGTTTTGACTCCAAGTGGTGCAAAACGAATCGAAGAATTCAAGGCAGGCGACGAGATTCTTTCGCGGCCGGAAGATCAGCCGGATGCACCTGTGCGAACTAGTGTGGTCGAAAAACTTTTTGAGCTTTCCGCACCTGTTCTTCAAATTGGACTTGGTGGGCGCATAATCGAGACTACCGCCGAGCATCCGTTTTTTGTCGCCGAGAAAGGCTGGGTTCCAGCTGAAAACCTCGAAGTGGGCGACTTGTTGGTGGGACACGATGACAAATTGACTCGCTTGGATTCACTTAGGGTCACAGAACGTTACGAAGCTGTCTATAATCTTCGCGTTGCGGAAGATCATACCTATTTCGTAGGCGATGACGACTGGGGATTTTCAGTATGGGTTCACAATGCCTATTCGATACGAAGAGCAACAGACGGAACCTGGGAGATAATTGATTCCGCGGGAACTGTCGTAAAGCGTGGGCTTTCGGAATCGGATGCGTTAGCTCAACAACGTGCGTTCAACTTTGGAATAAACGGCGTTCAGACGCCAAGTCATCCCGTCTTTAATCGAAGCGGATTGCGAATCGATTTCGAAAACCCCAATCCGGGCCAGCGCGCTGGACAAATTCATGCTCAGATTGGCGATGAAAAATATTTTTACGATCCAATTACCGGACTATTCAGATCTTTGGACGGGACGACACCGGCTCGAAGTGTCTTGAGGATACTTGAATCCGGTGATGCTCAACGAGCCATCGAGAAAGCACTACGGATGCTCGGAGAATTGTAGTGAATTTAAAATTCAACCACCAAGTGTTACGATTTGACAACTTGCCTCCCAGAGCGATCGGTCGGAATAGTGAGTCGATCGCCTGGCTTGATTCTGTGGCTATCGTGAGGCACGAAGATATATTCGTTTTTGATCGTTTCAAGCCTAAAGGGGAGCTCGTTCCGCTACCGGGTCATGATAAGACTGGATTGGAGTGTTCAATTAATCATTTTCATGTAAATTGCAACAACGGACATGAAGCGATTGGAACTGCTATAATAATTTTTGCCAAAGTGCACGCGGTTTGGCAAAGATCGCTTCGTGCCGAAACCGGAACAATTAGACAGATTGCAACTATCGCGCCAGTAAACGGCAAGGCTGAAGGGTTTGAGCTGTCGTATAGGTTCCATTTGATTCGGAGCGCCGAATCATGGCTTTGCTCTGACTTGGACAAATACGAGGAAATGGTTTTGGTCAGTGAATAAGTTGGTTCCCACCCCGAAGGCTGATCGAGGACACGGCAGCCGGACGCTCGTTAAACCAAAACCAAAGTTATCGATGTTTCCTGCCTTATTTGACAATCTAGGCAACCTTCCCCCTCCGCAGGACGAGGGTTTTTGTCTCACTGCCAGTAGGCCAAGATGGGTAAAACTTCGATTTTCGCGATTTTCCATAAGTCCTTTAATGACAAGGACTTACGTCCACAGGACGAGTTGGAGGCTCGTCCCACGGATTTGAGCCTTTGGGGCGTTTTGAGCCGTTTTTGGACAAAAATCGCGGAGACCTCGTCCTGTGGAATTGGGGCGGACGGATTTTGCCAAATGAGAAATAAACGGCGTTTGCCGCGTAGAAATGTAAACGACCCGCCGAGGGGACTCGGCGGGCCACTCTGGGATGAGGCCAGGTTGCGGTTGAGGGGTTAAAGGAGGCGGCGGGGATCGAACCGTCGTTCTGGGGAAAGCGGGAGACGGGAGA
>JBGSLW010000297.1:0-4876 GCA_041740495.1 Pirellulaceae bacterium | reverse complement strand
ATACGGCAGCTCGCTCGCTCGCCGCGGCTCGCTGTTTAGCGCACGCACCGAGTTCCAAAGCGGGCTCAAATTGATCGTCGAATCGCTGGATGCACAAAGCTCGCAACACGTTCACGCCACCCACTTTGATCGCGCTCTTCGCGCCATCAAAGAGGCGGAGGACTTCGTCCCCCGCGACGACCTGGAGACCATTCTTCTGCCCCTGGCGGATATCGCCCGCTCCCACCAAAGTCAACTTCTCACCGCCGAACAGTGTCAAGGCTTGACCCCGATGAAGGCGATGCAGGCGTATTACTCGTACGCCAGCTCCCAACTCGCCACGGCTTGCGGCCATGTTCCGCTCGCTTCGGAGTTGCTCCACGCCTTGGGAAAACTGCACGCCCTGATGGCACGCGACGATGTGGCCCAGCCGTCCGTTCCCCGCGCCATCGCGTTGGTGATGCATCAAGCGGCGTTGGCGGTCGATCCGCGCAACCATAAGAGCGCCAATGAACTCGGCGTCGCCTACGCCCAACTGGGATATCCGCAGGCGGCCAAGTCCGCTCTGCTGCAAAGCCTGGCCATTGCGCCGACCGTCCAGGCCTGGGACAACCTCGCCTACGTTCACCGCCAACTGGGAGAAGATGGGCTGGCGCTCAAGGCCGAACGTGAGCGCGAAAGACTCGTCGCGCAGCAGTTGCCCTTGGAGGAATCGCCGGAAGTCGGCCCGATCCGCTGGGTCTCCCCCCAGGAATTCAGCTATTCATCGACCAGTTCCGCGGACTTCGAAGCACAATCCGCCGCGACAGATTCCGGCAACCCCTCCTCCGCTTCGACCAAGGACGACGCCTCATCGGAACAGGTCGCAGCCCCCGAAAAGAAACCACTTTGGGATCAGTTCAAAGGCGCCTTGCGCGTTCGGTAATCGCATGAATCCACACCTTCGCTCCATCGCTTTCCTCAGCCAACTGCTGGCAGTTTGGTTCGCGATTTCGCTCGCGGTCCACGCCCAAAATCCGTGGTACCGTACGCCAGTCGCAGAGGAAGTCCCCCCGCCGGCGCCTTCCGCGTCGAACGGCGCCCAAGACGGCGTCGACGCCTGGGCCGAAGGTTCGTGGATCGAAGTGCCGGCCGCCGCGGCAGGCTTCGACGAAGCCAAACCGATCTACGGCGTCAACGCCGATACATGTGTTCCCACCCAACGCGAGGCCCTCTGGAAAGATCAACACGTCATCCCCTGGGAGTCCTTCGCCTACGGCGAATACGTCGGCCCGTTTCGCACGCCCCACGTCGGCGAATACCGACTGCGGGTGAATGACCAGTTGGAGTTTACCTTTTTTCAAGTCCGCAACCCCACCACCGACCCCTATCGGCTGTACGTCGGCGACTCCATCCAAGTGACCTCGCCCGATCCCGATCTGAACCAAACCAACTTGACCATCCTGCCGGACGGCACGATCAGTCTCCGCCAGATCGGGGTCGTCCGAGCCGCCGGGCAAAGCATCGAACAACTGTCACGCGAACTCAACACCCGCTATCAGGAGCAAGGTGGGGTCCGCAACCCGCAGATCGTGGTCCAAGTCCTCCAGGCTGAAACTCCCCTCCGCGATATCCGGGACGCCGTCGACGCTCGACAAGGGGTCGGCGGGCAAACCAAACAAGCCACCGTCACGCCCGACGGCACGATCCAACTCCCGCTCGTCAATTCGGTCCCCGCGCTCGGGTTGACGCTGGACGAATTGGGTCGAGAAATCAACGCACGCTACCAACAGCACGTGCGGGGGCTCGACGTCACCGCCCAGCTGCTCGCCCCCGCCCCGCGATACGTTTACGTTCTGGGAGAAGTCAACCAGCCGGGCCGAATCGAGCTCAACAGTCCCACCACCGCGATCCAAGCCATCAGCCAGGCCGGCGGCTGGAAACAAGGTGGGAATTTGCGGCAGATCGTGGTCTTTCGGCGGGATCAGAATTGGCGATTGATGGCGACGCGGCTCAATTTGACCGGGGCCCTGGCCGGTGCGCGACCCCTCCCCTCCGACGAAATCTGGCTCCGCGACTCCGACGTGGTCCTGGTCCCCAAGACGCGAATCCAACGCGTCTCTGAATTGGTCGACCTCTACTTCACCCGCACCATCTACGGCGTATTTCGCATCTGGAGCTACGACTTCTTGTTCGACGGATCGTCAACCATCGCCAACTAACCACGACGCTCCACCATCGGCAGGCGCAATCCCGCCGCTCGAGCACATTCGAGCGCCTCTTCATACCCGGCGTCGGCATGTCGCATCACGCCGCTGGCCGGATCGTTGTACAGCACGCGCGCGATTCGCGCGTCGGCCTGAGGCGTTCCATCACACACGATCACCACGCCCGCGTGTTGCGAATACCCCATGCCCACACCCCCGCCATGGTGCAGGCTGACCCACGTCGCGCCGCTGGCGGTGTTCAACAACGCGTTCAACAACGGCCAATCCGAAACCGCATCCGATCCGTCCCGCATCGCCTCCGTCTCCCGGTTGGGGCTGGCGACCGAACCCGAGTCCAAGTGATCGCGGCCAATCACGATCGGCGCCGAAACCTCGCCGCGGCGAACCAGTTCGTTGAACGCCAATCCCAACCGGTGCCGGTCCCCCAAGCCCACCCAACAGATCCGCGCCGGTAACCCTTGGAATTGGATCCGCTCCCGAGCCATCGTCAGCCACTGGTGCAAATGTTGGTCGTGCGGCAAGAGCTCGCGCACCACGGCGTCGGTCCGATAGATGTCCTCCGGATCCCCCGACAACGCCACCCACCGGAACGGCCCAATCCCCCGACAAAACAGCGGCCGAATATACGCCGGTACGAATCCCGGAAAATCAAACGCATCCGTGACGCCTTCGTCCAACGCCACCTGCCGAATGTTGTTCCCGTAATCGAAGGTCGGTATTCCCCGCCGATGGAACTGCAGCATCGCCCGCACATGGAGCGCCATCGATTCCTTCGCCGCCCGCACCAGCCGCTGCGGATCGTCGCGCCGGGCGTCCGCCGCCTGGGCCAACGTCCAGCCCGCCGGCAAATAACCGTTGAGCGGATCGTGCGCCGACGTCTGATCGGTCACGGCATCGGGACGCACCCCCCAGCGCGATCAGTTGCGGCAATACCTCCGCGGCGTTCCCCAACAACCCCACGCTCAGCGGCCGCCGGTGTTCGCACGATTCGCGGATCCAAGCCAACGCCTCGCGCAAGTCGTCGGTCATCCGATCGAGATACTTAGTCTGCAGGCGCTTCTCGATCCGCGCTGGATCGCATTCGATCGCCAGCATCGACGCACCCGCCATCGTCGCGGCCAAAGGCTGGGCGCCCCCCATCCCTCCCAACCCCGCGGTCACGATCCAGCGACCCGCCAGGTCGCCGCCGTAATGCTGACGACCCACCGCCACAAACGTCTCGTACGTCCCTTGGACAATCCCCTGCGAACCAATGTAGATCCAGGAACCGGCTGTCATCTGCCCGAACATCGCCAGCCCGCGGCGATCCAGCTCGTGAAAATGCTCCCACGTCGCCCAATGCGGCACCAGGTTGCTATTGGCGATCAACACCCGCGGGGCATCGGCGTGCGTGCGAAACACCCCCACCGGCTTCCCCGATTGGACCAAGAGCGTTTCATCCGACTCCAGGTCGCGCAACGTCGCCACGATCGCATCGTAACACTCCCAGTTCCGAGCCGCCTTCCCGATCCCCCCGTACACCACCAGGTCGTCCGGACGCTCCGCCACCTCCGGATCCAAGTTGTTCATCAACATCCGCAAGGGCGCTTCCGTCAACCAGCTTTTGCAAGTCAAGTCGCTCCCTCGCGGAGCTGCAATCGTGCGGTGTTCCGATGACGCCATCGTGCCCATGCTACAATCCTCGAGAATGCCCATCACCACTGTTCTGTGTGGCGATCGTTTTGGTAATCTTAACGCAGTCGCGATCCAGCGCAAACCGAACACGTCTGAGGATCGATGGACATCGCACCCGCCTGGGACCAACTGCTCTCGGCAGCCAACCAATTGGCCGAAGTCCTTGCCGCGCGCGGGGAACGGATCGCTCTCGCGGAAAGCTGCACCTGCGGGCTGAGCGCTGCCGCGCTGGGGACCGTTCCCGGGATCAGCGCCTACCTCTGCGGCTCGACCGTGGCCTACCGCGATGCGACCAAGTCGGCGTGGCTCGGGATCGACCCCCATCTGATACAGCGCGAGTCCGCCGTTTCCGCCGGAGTCACCGCCGCGATGGCGCTTCACGTTTTAGCGAGGACCCCCGAAAGCCAATGGGCCGCCGCGGTAACAGGTCACCTGGGCCCGGAGGCTCCCGCCGAAGCGGATGGCCTGGTGTTTGTCGCCGTCGCTCAACGGCAGGCGCTGGCGAACCGCATCGTGTCCGCGGCCTCTCAGCGGCTCGACGTTGCAGACCGCGTACCCCGCCAGTATGCTGCTGCAAGGCTGCTGCTGCAATGTGCACGCCGCGCCATGTATGCCGCGACCGACTCCGCCGCGTCACCGACACCTTGAGCTGAAAATCCATGATTCGCCGACTTTGTTTCGCAGATACGAAATCGTCCTCAAAAACCGGGGGCTCGGATTTCTCTCATTTAGAGCCACTCCCATTACCCGCTCCCTCGCTGCGATGGCGAGGGCAACATGCGGGGGCCGACGGGTATCTTGATAGGCTCTTTGGGCCCCTCGTTTTGTGCGCAGGGTTTCTGATCGCATTCTCCAATTCCGCCGTCGCTCAATGGGCGGAATTCCGCGGACCCAACGGCGGCGGTCAGGGCGCGACCCGCGATCTGCCGCTGGAATGGACCGATGCCAACTTCCTCTGGCGCACCGTCCTCCCTGGCCGCGGTTGGTCGTCGCCGGTCTTGGCGGACGGCCAGGTC
>JBGSLW010000296.1:0-33269 GCA_041740495.1 Pirellulaceae bacterium | reverse complement strand
AATCGATTTCGAGGGACTCGATCAGCGGATCCTGGCGCTGCCGCTTCCGGCGGCGCTGTACTCCAACCTGCAGGCGGGACCGGACGAGACCATTTACTTGGTCAAACAGGACGCCGAGGGCGGCCGCGCGCTGCAAAGCTTTTCCTTCAAAACGCGGAAGCCCAATACGTTGCTGGAGTCCGGCGTGCGAGGTTTTGAGCTCTCCGCCAACGGGAAGAAACTTCTGTACGGGCAAGAGAACAACTGGGCCATCGCCGACGCCGGGAAGATCGATCCCAGCAAAGGCCGGTTGGCGGTCGACGACATCCGCGTGCGGATCGACCCGCGCGCCGAGTGGACTCAGGTCTTCGACGAAGTCTGGCGGATCAACCGCGACTACTTCTACGACCCGGCGATGCACGGGGCGAATTGGCCCGCGATGCGCGAGAAGTACCGGCAGTTCCTCCCCCACTGCGTCACCCGCGACGACCTCAATCGCGTGCTGATGTGGATGTGCTCCGAATTGGCAGTCGGCCACCACCGCGTCGGCGGCGGGGACGACGTGACCGAAGTCGAATCGATCCCCGGGGGCTTGCTGGGCGCAGATTTCGAACTCGATGCGGGCCGCTACCGCGTCAAGAAAGTGTACGGCGGCTTGAATTGGAACGGCGACTTGCGCGCGCCGCTGACCGAACCCGGCGTGCGCGTCCAAGCCGGCGAGTATATCCTGGCGATCAACGGCCGCGACCTGAAGGGAGCCGATAATATCTTTCGGCATCTGGAATTCACCGCCGGGAAACTGGTCGAATTGACCGTGGGAAAAAATCCCGACGGCGCCGATTCGCGAACCGTCACGGTGACACCCATCCCCAACGAGTCGGCTCTGCGCAACCGCGATTGGATCGAGGGGAATATCAAAAAGGTCCACGCAGCGACCGACGGCCGCGTCGCGTATGTGTATGTTCCCAATACCACCGATGCGGGGCACGAATACTTCAAGCGGTACTTCTTCCCGCAAACCGATAAGCAGGCGATCATCATCGACGAACGGTTCAACGGCGGCGGCCAGGTCGCGGACTACTACATCGATCATCTCCGCCGCCCGTACGTCAGCCACTGGGCAACGCGGTACGGCCGAGATTTCATCACGCCAACCGGCGCGATCTTTGGGCCCAAAGTGATGCTGATCGATGAGACCGCCGGGTCGGGTGGAGATCTGCTCCCCTATATGTTCCGTAAACTGCAAGTCGGAACGTTGGTGGGACGACGCACCTGGGGCGGTCTGGTCGGGATCCTGGGCTTCCCCGTTCTGATGGATGGCGGAGGCGTCACGGCACCGAATCTGGCGATCTGGACGGAAGAGGGATTTGTCGTCGAGAATGAAGGGGTGCCGCCCGACATCGAAGTCGAGCAAATGCCGGCCGACGTCATCGCCGGCCGCGACCCGCAACTGGAAAAGGGGATCGAAGTCGCACTGCAGCAGTTGCAAGAAAACCCGCCCCACGGCTACAAAAAGCCGCCCTACCCCGTGCGGGTGCGAAAGTAGTGGGATCGTGACCGCGGCAGTCCCCTGCCGTGGATCGTGACCATGAGCCTGAAGCAACCATCATCAACACGAGTGAACGCACCATGTCTCGGCCATACTCCGCTCTGATCTTGCTCGGCATCCTCGTCGTGACAGCCCCGGCCCAAGATGTTCCCCTCAAACGAACCGGTGAACGCTCCGACTACATCTCGGACGCCAGCTACGTTTTTGCCAAATACCAGCCGAAATTCGGACCGTATACCGCCGAGTCGATGGCGGCAGCGGGCAAGTCATTTGTCGCGGCGTTGGGAAACAACTTCCGCTCGCGAGGTGCGCTGCCATTGAACGACGGAGAACGCCGTCAATGGACGAATTTGCCCCCCGCGCCCGATGCCGGCGGCGTGCGTTTGGGGGAGCTGGATGACACCCAATTGCATGCGGTGTGCGATCTGTTGGCCGCTTTGCTCAGCCCGGAAGGCTACGAGAAGTTCGTCGAGATCATGTGGGGCGATGACCAACTCCGCACCGGAAACAATCGCGGGATGGGGACACAGGATTTTTCGGTGATGGTTTTCGGTGAGCCTTCGGCCACGGAGCTCTGGGCGTTTCAGTTGGATGGACATCACTTGGGGATCAACCTGGCGGTGCGCGGCGAGGCGATCAGCCTTTCCCCCAGTTTCGTCGGGGCGCAGCCGGAGAAATTCACGATCGCCGGCACGACGTACCGTCCGTTCGCCGGGGAGTTGGACGACGCCTACGCCCTGATCGGGATGCTGGGACGGGAGCAACGAGAGGCGGCGGTCTTGGGCTCGGAGCGAATGGAGTTGCGGGCGGGACCCGGCCGCGACGGACAAGTCCCCGAATCGCTCGGAACGCCGTGTTCGACCTTCGACCAGCAGCAGCGAACGGCCCTGTTGAAACTCATCTCGCATTGGGTCGGGGTGTTGCCGGCGGAAAAGTCCGCCGAGCGGATGAAGCAGCTGGAAGCCGAAATCGATCAAATGAAGTTCGCTTGGAACGGCGAGATCGATCCGCGGAGCCCGATGTCCTACGCCATCCAAGGCCCAACTCTGCTGATCGAATTCTGCTGCCAGGGCCGCGGCGACCGCCCGCTGGATCACTTGCACTCGATGTACCGCGACCCAACCAACGAGTATGGGGCGAAGCTGAAGTAGCACCCGCGGGCCAGAGCAAATGGTGTACATTTGTACACTAATTGCCCGTTGTCCAAGCCGCGCTCAATCCACATTCAACGCCTGCCCGCAGTGACGGCAATAGCGTGCATCCTTTTCGTGCCCTTCCTTCAAACAACTGGGGCAAACGCGAGTCAATTCCCTCTGGGCCAGACCCGTGCGCGATGTGATCATCTCTGCTGAGACAAACCCTGTCGGCACAATAATCAAGCTGTACCCGATCAAAATTAGTGCCGTCGAGACCAGCTTGCCCAGCGTCGTTTGGGGGACGATATCGCCGTAACCGACCGTGGTCATCGTCACCACCGCCCAATAGATCGATTGGGGGATCGACGAGAAACCCGAGTCCGGGTTGCCGGCCTGTTCGATCTCGTACATCAAAGCTCCCGCGACCGTGACCGAGATCACTACAAACGTGAGAAAGACCAAGACCTTTCCCCGAGCCTGCCAGATCGCTTTGGCCAGCTCTTCAGCGTCCCCGGACAGTTGATAGAGTTTCAGAATCCGGAAGATCCGCAGCAGGCGAAACGAGCGGAGCACCGCGAACGAGGCGCTCCCCCGGGCGACCAGGGTCAAATACAACGGCAGGATCGAGAGCAGATCGATCACCCCGTAAAAACTTGTGGCGTAGCGAATTCGATTTCGCACGCAGTACAAGCGGCAGAAGTATTCGATCGTGAAAACGATCGTAAAAAACCACTCGGCGGACAAGAGCAGCGAACCGTAGGCGGCCCGCAACGAGGGGACCGTTTCCAGGCAGGTCGCTGTGACGCTGGCCACAATCGCGATCAACAACAGGATATCGAACAGCTTCCCCGCCGGCGTGTCCGACTCGAAGATCACATTGTACAGGCGATCGCGCCGCGTCGTCAAAGCACGAGCCGGGGATAAAGGTGCGGCGGAACCGATCGGGCCGTGCGGCAGCTGCTGAGTCATGGGTGTGCGTTGGACAATCCAGGGAATCCATTCACCTTGATTTGTTGTTCGCAAATGATCAACAGGCCATGGCCCCTGCGAACGTCAGTTATTGCGGTCTGGGCCGGGCAACAACGTGTGAAGCAGCTTTTGAAAATCTTCCCGGCCGCGCAGCGATTCCAGTTCGATATCGGTGGCCAGGTGTTTCCGGTGCGGATTCGTTGGATCGGCCAATCCGAGGCGTTCTTGCACATGATTCGCCTGATGGTAGGCCGCCAACGCTTCCTCGGTACTTCCGGACAACTCGCCGATGCCGCCTTGAATTGTCGCCAATAGAGAAAGGAATTGAGTTGATGTGGGGTCAGACTCTAGGAGCCATTGCAGTCGCTCCGGCGCCAGATACAGCGGCGTCCCTACCACCGCCCGGCCTTGCCGCTCGGCTTTGAACCGGGCCAACACCGCTTTGGAGTCCATGCCGGCTTTGATCAGCTTCAGCGCGACTTTTCGTTTGACCGGCTCCTTCTGTTCGGCCAGCCAAACCGTTCCCATCCCTTCTTCGCCGATCGGCTCCAGCAGTTTGTACCGGCCTGCGACCACCGTCCCTGCCGCCGACTCAGTCGGCCTGCCAAGCGCGGCGCAGCCAGGCCCGGGCATAAGCCCAATCGGTTTCGACAGAATCGGCCGAGATCTCCAAAACTTCTCCGATTTCCCGAAACGTCATCTGCAGAAACAGTCGCATCTTGGCGACTTCGGCGCTGCGGGCATGCTGCGCGGCGAGCCGGTCCAACAGATCGTCGACCGCTATTGCCAGGGCCGGATCCCCTTCCCCACCCACCAGTTCCTCAGGCAGTGGCTCCAGCTTCTTGCGTTCCCCGTGCCGAACGGCCAGCTTGCGTCGGGCCCGATCGACCAGAATCTGCCGCATCGCCTGGGCGGCCGCGGCAAAAAAGTGCCGCCGGTTGGCGAAACTCCGGTCGGATCCCGGTCCCATCAGCTTCAAGTAAACTTCGTGCACTAGCGCGGTTGCTTGCAAGGATTGCCCAGGCGATTCGCGAGCCAATCGCGCATCGGCCAGCCTGCGCAGCTCGTCGTAGACCGCCGGCACCAATTGCTCCAACGCGGCTGTGCTGTCCGATGCCGGATCCGATAGCAATCGACTCAGATCGGAGGGGTCGGTCATATCACCAATTCCAATTCAGCACGCCATCGTCAACCGGCGGGCTGGATCGTCGCGGCCAGCAATTTCCAAGACTTGCCATCGCGGATCCAGACTTGAGTCACAAACCCGGTGAACGACCCGGCGTCCTTGTTCTCTTGATCGACGTAGGTTTCCGAAAACTTGCGGCGGATGACGCCGGTATGGTCGCGGACTCGCAGCGAGATCAACTCGGTTTCGGACTTCGCCATGCGATTCCCCGCCTCCCACCAAGAGCGAATTAGTTCGATGGTCTTGGCCCGGTCCCAAACGTCGCGACCGGGGGTCCAGCGCGTGAAGTCGTCGTGCAAGAACTCGGCGTAAGCCTCCCAACCGGCGCCCCCTTTGCTCGTCGTGGCGGAAAACCCGTCGGCAACCTCCAACAAAGTCTGTTCGTCCGCCGAATGCTGCGGCGACGAATCAGGGGGTTGTTGAGCGACCGCGCTGTGCGACATTGCGATCAGCATTAGTATCGCCAAAAGGATGGACCACAGCGTTTTGAATGGAGTATTCATGGTGAGTTGGCCAGAAAGGGTAAGGGTTAATGGAGTGGGGGTGAGCAATTGAGGACCATTGCTCTACCATGTTACGCCAGCACCGACGCAATCACAGCGACGTCGACGATATCGCTCGCCTTGCAGCCGCGGGAGAGGTCCATGCAGGGGCGAGCCAGCCCCTGAAGGATGGGTCCCAACGCGATGGCCTGCCCCATCCTTTCCGCGATCTTGTAGCCGATGTTGCCGGCGTTCAAGTCCGGAAAGACAAAGACGTTGGCTTGTCCGGCGACCTGCGACCCAGCCGCTTTTCGCTGTCCCACTCCCCGATCGAATGCTGCGTCGAATTGGAGTTCACCGTCAACCAGTAGCTCGGGCTGCCGAGCCCGCACCTGTGCGGTCGCCGCCAAGACCTTGTCGACTGCCGGATGCGAGGCACTTCCTTTCGTTGAGAAGGAGAGCATCGCCACGCGCGGCGTTTCTTCTACTAACCGCTGATGGCTGGCGGCGGACGCCAGGGCGATCTCCGCCAACTCGTCTGCGGACGGATCCGGGACAACTGCGCAATCGGCGAACGTCATCGCTCGTTCCCCCCATTGCATCAGGAAGAAACTGGAGACTAGCGCACCACCTGGTTTCGTTCCCGCGCCGTAGATCGCGGCCCGCAGCACGTTGGCGGTGGTCGCCAGGCTCCCCGCCACGCAGGCGTCGGCGAATTCGATCCCGACCAGGAGCGACGCCATCATCAGCCGATCGTTCAAGGCCTCGGCGGCCCGCTCAGGCGTCATCCCTTTGTGCCGGCGGCGTTCGACCAGACGGTCCTGGCAGCGTTGTCGGAGATCGGCGCGGCCCGTCAGCACGACCTCGACGGCGGAATCCAGCCGCGTTCCCGCCGGCGGTTCGAAAACTAGCGCCTGCCCATACCCGTTTTGTTGAAAGGTGTTGGCGGCTTCGATCACTCGCGGATCCTTGGACTCCGGGAAGAGAACACGCCGCTGCAGCTGCCGCGCCCGCTCGCGGAGTTTCTTAATGACCTGATCCATCGGTTCCCTATTGTTGATCGCGAAACTGTTGCAAGAGGTCGCCGACTTCGGCGTGCTGGTCCATCCCCGCGCGGATCACTAGCAAACTCTGTGGGGCATAAAAATGGATATGCCCCGGGCCGCCATTGACATCCCAATGCTGCGGGGCGATCGTCGCCTGGATGAGTCGCACCAGGTCCTCCGCTTCCGCCGACCCGCCGAAATTCCCAGCCGCAGAATGCCAGTACACGGGCCCTCCGACGTACTGTGCCAGCAACCCCAGATTCTCGCGCCAGGGCGCCGAGTCCTCCGTCGCCCAAAAGTCTTCGCCCCTCTCAACCGCTTCGCCGCGGGCCGCTGTCGAATCGCCCGAGCCCCCGGTGTCCGCCGCGGCACGTCGTTCCCGCTCCAGCGACTTCTGAAAATCTCGCAAATGATGGCGGACGCGACTGCGCATCCCCCGAATCTGCTCGGCCTGCGCAAAGTGCGGATGGACGCTCAGCAAAAAATACGTTTGGCAGAGATTGACGACGGCCTGACGCCGCAGCGGCGGTTCGGCCGCCGCGCGGTACTGCTTCACAAAATGTACGATGTCGCGATCGAAGTCGCGGTACGAGTACGGACGGAGCCGGTCGTCATTGGCGAACGACGCGGCCGTTGCCGCGAGCCCAATAACCAATGCGCACAGCCAAGTATTCCGGTGCATGAGAAACCTCCTCGCCGCGTCGCTTGCCCGGTGCGATCGAATCGCGCGGTAACCCCATTCTGCCCCCCCCGCGAATATAACCGAATTGCGCGGTAGTGTGCCAGGTATTCGTGCCCGGCTGGTGGAGGGTTATCCGTCAACCAAAGGTGAACGCGGAAAGAGGCTGCAGGCTGCAAGCTGTAGGCTTTAGGCTTTAGGCTAGAGACGGGAGTATGTAGGCGTGAGTATGTACGCCGGCCTTGTAGGCCGGCGACATTTACCTCCACCTTAAGCCTTCATCGCTTCCAACTTGTTACTTCTCTGCGTCTCCGCGTCTCTGCAGGAGAAACCTCTTCGATTCCCGCCGCACGAACAGTTGGGGACAACTGTTCTACTCTTCACACCCGCCTCGCACGTTAAAGCATCAGCCGCAGGCGTCGACGGTAAGAAGACTGTAGACAAGCGCCGCGGGGGCCTCTTTGCTTGTTCGTAAAACCGCTAGAATCTCCGATCGAGATAGGTGGGCGCTGTCCACCTCCCCCGCCCCGCTACTTGAATTCGAGCTCAGCATCTGTGTCCAGCTCAACTTCGAAATCGACGGCGCACATGGACTTGGATCCGGCGGGTGCGCCACCACCCTTGGGGTGGTCCAGCGCGGTATTGCGGTGTGGAATCGCGCTGACGATTTTCCTCAGTGCCTTTCTGTTGTTCCAGGTCCAGCCGCTGGTCAGCAAGTCGATTCTACCTTGGTTTGGCGGGACCGCCGGCGTCTGGACGATTTGTCTGTTGCTATTCCAACTTTTGTTGCTGGTCGGGTACGCGTTTGCCCACGTCGGTTTGCGTTGGCTCACGCCGCCGCAATGGCTTGTGGTGCAGTTGGCGCTTCTGGCGGTGGCGGTCGCCCGCCTGCCGATTGTCCCCGATCCCGGCTGGCGGCCCGCCGCGGCAACTCCGCCCGAGGGACGAATCGTTCTGATCTTGCTGGCGACGATTGGGCTCCCGTTCTTAATGCTCTCGACGACCGGGCCGATGTTGCAAGCCTGGTTCGCGCGGACGCAGCCAGGACGCTCCCCGTACCGACTGTATGCGCTGTCGAACGCTGGGTCGCTGTTGGCGTTGGCCAGCTATCCTTTTCTGTTTGAGGTTTACTGGACGGTGCCGCGGCAAGCTGCATTCTGGTCGATCGGTTTCGCGGTCTTCGCGTTGCTCTACGGATTCTGTATGGCGGCGATGGTCTGGGTCGATCGCCGAGTTCCCCGGTCCGGCACGGCCGAGGGCTCCGCGGCGAACCCCCAGGCCGACTCGGAGCCACCGCCGACCTGGGGGCGCTGGTCGACTTGGTTTGTGCTGGCGGCGATCCCCTCTGCGATGTTGGTGGCGACGACGAACCAGGTCTGCCTGGATATCGCTTCGGTCCCATTTCTGTGGGTCCTGCCGCTGAGCTTGTACTTGCTCTCATTCATTCTCTGTTTCGAGAGCGAGCGTTGGACGTCGCGATGGTTCTGGGCGACTGCGGTGCTTGTGGCGTCGGCGGGGATGTTGGTTGGGCTGGTGTGGGATGCCAAGTTCCCGATCATCGGGCAGGTTTTCGTTTTTTTCGCCGGGCTGTTTGCCGCCGCGATGTTCTGTCACAGCGAGCTGTCGAGGGCTCGGCCGGCGCCGCGCTACCTCACCTCGTTTTACTTGGCGTTGGCGGCCGGTGGAGCGGCGGGGGGCGTGGCCGTGGGATTGATCGCCCCACTCCTATTCCCAACCTACTGGGAAATGCAGTTAGGGATCCTGGCGACACTGATCGCCGTGGTCGTCGCCTGCTTCCCCTGGCGCCGCGGAAAATCGGCAAACCGAATGGCGGTGGCAGGTTGGTTCGGAAGCGTCACGGCGCTGGTGGGCATCGGGATCTGGATGGCCAACGACATCACCAACGATTCAAAATTCGCCATCGTCACGCTCCGCAATTTCTACGGGGTACTCCGTGTCAAAGAATACGACCGAGGACGCCCGAATCACAGCATCGCCTTGCTCAACGGGCGGATCTTGCACGGCGATCAAACGTTGAGCCCAGAACGGCGCAAGAATCCGACCACGTACTACAGCCGCCAATCCGGGATTGGGCAGGTCTTGACCCAACGCGGCGGCGAGCGACCGCTGCGCGTCGGCGTCGTCGGGTTGGGGGTCGGCACACTGGCAGCCTATGGTCGCGCCGGCGATCAATATCGTTTCTACGAAATCAATCCGGCGGTGGAGGCGATCGCCCGGAACGTGTTTACCTACCTGTCCGACTGTCCCGGCGAAATCCAGATACGGTTGGGGGACGCTCGATTGCTGCTGGAGGCCGAACAATCCGACGGCACCCCCTTGTGGGACATCCTGGCGATCGACGCGTTTTCCGGCGATGCGATTCCAACGCATTTGCTCACCCGTGAAGCCGTGGAGGTCTACTTCGCCCGCTTGCAGCCGGATGGATTGTTGTGTCTGCACATCTCGAATCGGCACTTCGAGTTGACCGATGTGGTGGCGGGCCTGGTACAGGAGTTGGGGTTGGCGGTGCAGCTGGTGGTGAACGCCAACGATCGGGAAAACGACGTCACCAGCGCCACCTGGGCGATCCTGGCCCGCTCGCCGGACAGTTTCCAACAGCTCGAGTTGCAAGATGTCTACGAGTTCGCGTCATCGGCCACGGTCCTGTGGACCGACGATTACTGCAACCCCTTCCAAGTCCTCCGGGCTTTCGGTGGGCAGGATTGAACTCCGCACACGCCTTCCAACACGGGTTCAACCTCCTGCGGAAGTTTCAATATCCTACGGGCCTTGGCCTTGCCCAATACCCTCTCCCCCGCAGCGGGCATTGGTATCTCCACATCGTGGTCTGGCCCCCTCCTCCCCCAAATGTTTTTCATTTTCTTCGTTTAACGCCAAGCCGGAGGCGCCGGCTTCGCGCCGAACAGCAGTCCAGTTTGTTTCGCAATGTATTGCATTTCCGTCGTTTAACGCCAAGCCGGAGGCGCCGGCTTCGCGCTGAACAGCAGTCCCAACGTTTCGGCGCCTCCTCCTTAGCTCAGAACAGCAGTCCAGTTTGTTTCGCAATGTATTGCATTTCCGTCGTTTAACGCCAAGCCGGAGGCGCCGGCTTCGCGCTGAACAACGAACGCAAAGCCGGCGCCTCCGGCTTGGCGTTAAACGAGAGGGTGGAAAGATGGAGCAAGAAAACTGCACGACCTCTTTGTGGGGGCACGCGGAGCCAGTCTCGACGTACACGCATTGTGTAGATACCAATGCCCGCAGCGGCGGAGAGGACAGGGTGAGGGGGCGGGCGGGTTTTAGGATAGGCTCCAATCCATTGGATTTACGCCAAGATCTCGGTGATCACTCGGCCGTGCACGTCGGTCAGGCGGCGGTCGATTCCCCGGTGGCGGTAAGTCAATTGGGTGTGATCGATCCCCAAGAGATGCAGTAGCGTGGCGTGGAAGTCGTAGCTGGTGGTGACTCCGTCAACCGCTTTCCACGACCATTCATCGCTGGCGCCGAACGCCACGCCTGGCCGGATCCCGGCGCCGGCGAACCAAGAGACGAATGTGCCGCCGTTGTGGTCGCGGCCGGTCGCGCTCTGGCTGAATGGCATCCTCCCGAACTCGGTCGTCCAGATCAAAAGCGTATCCGCCAACAGTCCGCGGGCTTTGAGATCCGCCAGCAGCGCTGCGGCGGGCTGGTCCATACTCGTTGCTGCAGCGCCGAGCTCCCGGGCGATGTCGGCGTGGTTATCCCAATTGTCAGCCCCGCCACCGTGCCCGCTCCAAACTTGAACGAAGCGAACGCCCCGTTCGATCATCCGGCGGGCCAGCAAACAGCGCGTGCCGAAATCCGCTGTGTCGGCGTGGTCGATCCCGTACGCCGTCTTCGTCTGCGCCGTCTCGTCGTTCAAACTCAACAGCTCGGGGGCGGACAATTGCAAGCGGGCTGCGAGTTCATAGTTCTCCAGGCGTGCCCGCAGGCGCGAGTCCTCCGGGCGCTCGGCCGCGTAGGCTGTGTCCAGTTCTCGCAGCAATGCCAGCCCGTCGGCCCGACTCGCCGGCGATATATGTTTCGCATCGGCGGGGGGCTGCAGATGCGTCAACGGCTGCGCCGCCGCCGCGCGGAGGATCATCCCTTGATGGTTGGCCGGCAGAAAACCTGCGGTGAACGCGCTTCGACCGTTGTAGGGAAGCCCTCGAGCGTCGGGGAGGGCGACAAACGCGGGCACGTCGTCCGCCAGACTCCCCAAGGCATAGGAAATCCAAGCTCCCGCACAGGGGAATCCAGGCAACAAGAAGCCGCTGGTCTGCAGATACGCCGCCGGACCATGCACGTTTGATTTTGACTGCATCGCCATGAGAAAGGCCATCTCATCGACGTGTTGGGCCAGGCAAGGGAGCGCGGAACTGACCCAGCGTCCGCACTCGCCGTGTTGCGCCCATTCAAACGGGCTCTGCAGGATCGCTCCCGGGACGCTCACCGAGGCTTCGACGCGCGCTCCGTTGCCAGGATCAAAGGTCTGGCCGTGCCGTTCGCGGAGCAACGGTTTGTAGTCGAACAGATCGCATTGGCTGGCCCCGCCGTTCATGAATAGCTGAATGACCCGCCGCACTTTCGGGAAGGCACTCTGCGTCGCCCCCTTCGCGGCAGCGGGCTGCGCCAACGACTCTAGCGCAATCCCGGCCAGTCCCGCATTCAACGTGCCCAGGAAATCGCGGCGAGCCCACATCGCACTCCTCCCTCAATCCAGAAACAAGAATTCGCTGGAGTTCACCAAGACCTGGCACGCATTCGCCAACCCATGCCGTTCGATGGACTCGGTCAAGCGGGCCTGTTCGGCGGCTGTCGGATCCCGCAGATAGACCGTTCGAACCAGCGCCGTGGCTTGAGCCTTCGCATCGCCCGCGGTCTGCTGCAGGCGGGCCGCGATATGTTCGCACTGCCGAATCACGAACGGGTCGTTGAGCAAGGCGAGCGCTTGCGCCGCGGTGGCGGAAACGCTGCGCGATGGCGTGGCGGCACAACCGTCGGGACAATCCAGGGCATCCAGCAGAGGATCGGGAACCGTTCGAAACACGAAGCGATAAATCGCTCTGCGGCGAGCGGCGGGAGCGTCTGGACTAAAATGCTCGTAGTCCAGAAACGCAGGGTTGCCACCTGGCATAAACGTGGCATCGCCGCGCTCGATAAACTGAATGGCCGCCGGTCCACCCATCGTCTGGTCCAGTTGCCCACTGAGCGCCAAGAGCGTGTCCCGGAACTCTTCCGCGGTCAGCCGCCGGCGGTTCTGGCGCCATAACCAGCGGTTGTCAGCGTCGACGTCGTTGCCAACGCCGCCCTGAGTGGCTTGCTGCCAGGCCGCGCTGCTGAGAATCAAGCGATGCAGCGACTTGAGCGATCCGTGTGCTTCGTCGCGAAACCAGATCGCCAACCAATCGAGTAATTCCGGGTGGGACGGCGCGGCGCCCATGGCGCCAAAATCGCTAGGTGTCTCGACCAATCCCCGCCCGAAGTGCCAGGCCCAGACTCGGTTGACGATGCTCCGCCAGGTCAAGACGTTTTCCGGCGAGCTCAGCCAGCGGGCGAGCGCCGCGCGGCGTGCTCCCTCGTCCAGCGGATCGGGCAGCTCGAACTCGGCCGCCAATCCGGGAATGCACGCCAAAGTTCCCGGCCCGATCCGTTCACCGGGCCGGCTCAATTCCCCTCGCTGCAACAGATGGATGGGGCGGGGTTGTTCGGCTGATTTGAAATTCTCCCCGTCGGGCGGGAAGTCATTCGCAATCGCGTACACCCGTTTCGGGGGTGGTAACGTCGCGAGCGCTTGTTCGTTTTCCAATTGGAGTACGTACCAGACCAGTTCACGTTGTTCCGCCGTGGTACGACTCGCCGCCGGGCTGTTCAGGCTGGCCGCGACCACTTCCGGCACAGGACGAGCAACAGCCGAATCGAATGGCTCGCACGTTCCGGACAAGCGGAACCGCCCGATCCCGTGCCCCGGGGCGTTGGCCTGATGCTCTAACAAGATCGTCAACCAACCGCCAGGATCCGCAGCGAGCGGCGTTTCCAACTCGAATACGATTTCGTGCGGCTCGCCGTAGCGCGGGTGAATTCCCCAATGCGTCTCGGATTTTCGGTCGATCGTTTGGGCGGCGGAGATCGCGGGTCCCTCATCGAAATCCGCTGTCGCGCGGCGTAGGGCCAAGGGAACCGCAGCCCCATGTTCCGCAGTCGACGCGGCGAACAAACGAAACTCCGACAAATGGAAATTTCCGTTGTCCCAGCGGCCTGGACCATGCTGCGGCAGCGATTCGTCGGGCAGCACTTCCAGCCGCACCGCTCGAAGTTCCCCCGCGGGCTGCCGAGCTGCAACGACGTAGGTCTCGCGTTCGGGCCGGTTCCCCGCCACGAGCCACGAACTATCATCGAGTCGCTTCAAAGTCGCATTTCCCGTCGATACGACACTCTGGATTTCCAGCGGGGACCAGGCGGCGGCCTGTTGCCTGCGCCGCGATTCCCAGGCGGCGACGCGTTCGGCCAGCTCGCTCGAATCGACGACCGGCAACCACGCCGGGTCGCGAATTCGAATCGCTTTTTGCTCGGCTAACAAACGGGCCCGCTGCTGATGCGTCGCGGGATCGAGGTCATACGGTCGGTCGGCACGATCGACTCCGGCAAACACCGCTTGTAAGGCGTAGTATTCGCGCTGCGAAATCGGGTCGAACTTGTGATCGTGGCACCGCGCACAGTGGATCGTCAAACTCTGAAAAGTTCCGATCACGGTGCTAACCATCCCGTCGCGATCCAGGTACTGCGACAGCAGGTGGTCGACCGTATCCTCGCGTACCGTCACCATCAGCGTATGGTCCCAGGGCCCGGCCGCGACGAACCCGAGCGCCACGGTCGCTTGTGGATCGTCCGGGAACAGGCGGTCGCCCGCAACCTGCTCTTGGATGAACCGGTCGTACGGTTTGTCGGCGTTGAAGGCCGCGATCACGTAGTCCCGGTAGGGCCAGGCGTTCGGTCGCGCGTAGTCGTGGTCGTTGCCGTGGGTGTCGGCGTAGTTCGCCAGATCCAACCAGTGCCGCGCCCAATGCTCGCCGTAGCGCGGGGACTCCAGCAAGCGCTCGACAAGTTTTTCAACGGCCGCGGGATCCGAGTCCGCCACGAACGCATCGACCTCGTCCGGTGTCGGCGGCAAACCGGTGAGATCGTAACTCAACCGGCGCACAAGTGCCCGGCGATCCGCGTTCGGCGCAGGCTGCAAATTCACGGCGGCCAGCTTTTGGCGAATGAAGCGGTCGATCGGATGGCCGGTTCCGGCGGGCAATTCGGGCTCGGCCAACGGGTTCAGCGACCAGGGTGGTCTTGTGGGCTCGAGCTCCCCGGCCAACGAGTCGGGCCAGTTGGCTCCTTGTTGCACCCAGGAGGCGAGTGTCGCGATTTCCTCCGCGGTTAAGCGATCGCCCTCCGGCGGCATTCGTAGTTCCGCATCGTCGCGGGAGACAAACTGGATCAAGCGACTTTCGATCGCATTTCCCGCGACCAGAATTTCCGTTCCAAAGAGATCACCGCCGGCCATCGTTCTGGCTCGGAGGTCCAACCGCAGTCCACTATCCTGTTGCCGTGGTCCGTGACATGCGTAGCAGTGCCGTTGGAGAATGGGACGAACGTCGCGGGCGAAGTCGATCGTTTGCCCGACCGCGAATGCCGCGCAATGGCCCAGGAGCACGAGCCCCAGTAGTCCCCATCGAACCCGGGACGTTGGGCGCCCACCAACGACGATAAGGATGCGCGCGGCCACGCTCGCCACCAAGTTCAAACGGATTCGGATCAGCGATGTGCGCAGGGCCATGTCAGGTGATGATCGGCCGGGGAAAACCTCGTGCGTCGAACCAAAGCGTCATGATAGACCAACGACCTGGGTGCACGAAATAAAAACGTCGTGTTTTGCGGAATTTCCAGCGGGTCGCGGCACAGCACTTATCCGTTTCGAACCAAGCAGGACGTCCAGGATTCCAGCACCATTCAGCGGACTTTTTTATTGGGTGCCGACCATCAGGAACCGGGCGTTTTCCGCGCGGGTATAAAAATAGCGCTTTGCCAGCTCGGCCACGAGCACATACAGCCCAGTCAGTCCGATCAATATCAGCATCAAATGCAAGGGCAACGGGACGAAACCGAAGAAGGTGTTAAACGGAAGATAAGGAAGCAGGAGCGTGAAGCCAATCACGACCAGGGTGCTCACCAGTAACAGCGTCCCCGGGCGGCTGCGAAAGAACACTCGACGGGTTCGCACGACCAAGGCGATGACCAATTCGGTTAACAGCGATTCGATAAACCAACCGGTGCGGAATTCCTCCACGGTCGCATGAAACACGAAAAGCAACGTGGCAAACGTTAAAAAATCGAAGATCGAACTGACCAGCCCAAACAAGACCATATAGCGGCTAATAAAGCGGTTGTCCCAGCGGCGCGGCTTGGCGATCCATTCCGGGTCCACGTTGTCCCCAGCGATCGTGGTGCCTGGAATATCGGAGAGGAAATTGTTGAGCAGAATTTGCGAGGCGAGCAGCGGCAGAAAGGGTAGATACAAAGTCGCCGCCGCCATGCTGAACATGTTGCCAAAGTTTGCGCTGGTCGTCGTCAAGATGTATTTCAAGGTGTTGGCAAAGGTCTTTCGGCCCTCTTCGATCCCTTCGCGCAGTATATCCAGATCGTTTTCCTGGAGCACGAGATCCGAGGCATCTTTGGCCACATCCACCGCCGAGTTCACCGAAATGCCGACGTCCGCCGCATGGAGCGCTGGCGCGTCGTTGATTCCGTCGCCCATGTATCCGACGACGTGGCCGGACTTTCGCAGGGCCAGAATAATGCGCTCTTTTTGGTTGGGGTCCACTTCGGCGAAAATCGAGGTGCGTTCGGCGGCGTGCCAAAGCGCCTCGTCTCCCATCCCGTTGAGGTCCTTACCGGTTAACAAACTACCTCCGGGCAAATGGACCGCGGCAGCGACGTGACGCGCCACCAAGTGATTATCGCCGGTGATTATCTTGAGTTGCACGCCGCGTTCGGCCAAGTCGATTACGGTCTGCGCGACGTCGGGCTTTGGGGCGTCGAAAAACAACAAGAAGCCGGCGAATTGGAGCGCGTTCTCCACGTCGTGCGAATACGTTTCGGTTTGCGACTCGATCGGCTTCGCGGCCAGACCCAGGACGCGATACCCCATTTCGCTCCAGTGCCGAAAGCGCTCGTCGAGCTCCCGTCGCCGAGCCTCGTCGAGCGGGTGGACACCGTCGATGTCCTGAACCGAATCGCAAATCTCGAGCGTATTGGCCAACGCTCCTTTGGTGATCAGCGTGCGTGCACCCTGCGGGTCGCCAACGATCACGCTCAAGCGTTTGCGCATAAAGTCATAAGGAATTTCGCCGAATTTCTGCCAGGCGCCAAGATCGACTCCGCGTTGCACTCCGCAGGCATTGAGGGCCTCGTCCAAGGGATTGTCTAACCCGGTTTGGAAGTGTGCATTGAGGTAGGCGTAACGGAAGACGACTTCGGAGGCCTGGCCTCGGGCGTCGAAGGCATCCTGCAGCGTGACCACCCCTGCGGTCAACGTGCCCGTTTTATCCGTGCACAAAATGTCCATGCTGCCGAAGTTCTCGATCGCGTTCAAGTTTCGAACGATCACGCCACGTCGCGCCATGCGCTGGGCGCCATGCGCGAGCGTGATGCTGATGATTGCGGGCAATAATTCCGGCGCCAGGCCCACGGCCAGGGCGAGCGCAAATAGCAACGAATCTAACGCGGGTTTGGCTCGGAGAAGGTTGACCGCGAGCACAACGACAACCATGACCAGCATCACGCGCGTCAGCAGATAACCGAAACGCTGGACACCCCGTTCAAATTCGGTTTCGGGAGGACGCAGTTTCAGTCGCTCGGCGATCTGACCGAAGACCGTCGACTTCGCGGTCCGCACGATCAGTGCGCGGGCTGTGCCACTCCGCACGTTGGTCCCCATGAACACACAGTTCACTCGCTCCGCCAGGCTGGCGGTCACCTCGACTTGAGCGGGCTTTTTTTCCACCGGATAGACTTCGCCGGTCAATACCGCCTGGTTGACGAACAAATCGTTCGCCTCCAAGACCAGTCCATCGGCCGGGACGAGACTTCCCGCCGACAGCAGGACGACGTCTCCCGGCACGACCTGCTTCGCCAGTACCCGTTGGGGCAGGCCGTCGCGCAACACGTTGCACTGGAGCATCACCTTGGCGCGGAGTTTCTCGATCGCAGTGTTCGCGCGGTACTCCTGAATGAAACCCAAGCAGGTGCTGCCCACGACCACCGCCAGCACGATGATCGCGTCCGGCCACTCACCCGCAAGAATTGAAATGATCGCCGCAAAAACCAAGATCAGAACCAGCGGACTTTTGAACTGGCTCAGCAGTAACCGCCAGGCGGCGAATTGCGTTCCCTGTTGGATCGAGTTCGGTCCGTATTGCTTTAATCGCTTCTCGGCTTCCGCTTGGCTAAGCCCATCGCGAAACGATCGCAACTGCGTCAGGAGTTGCTCCGGCGAACGGTTCCAATAAGGCATCGCTGGCAGCGGATCGGCAACCTCCCGCGCTGCGTGGCCCGCGCGTTGTCTCAGCAGACGGACCACTCGGCGACCTCATTCCGTGAATGGGAAGAAAGCCGAAAAAAAAGACGCAGGTCCACGTCGGAAACTGAGCTCAATTTCACTTTTCCCTTGGGGAGAATTGGACCGTCAGGGCCAGCGAGGGGTGAATCGACCCGCCCTCTTTCGGCGAGTAAATTCGATTTTGAAAACACCTTCTCAGCCCAAAATGATTGAGAATCATTTTAATCCAAGGCCACGTTCGGCGTGCACAGGCCGTCCGCCAATGCTTTTGGACGCGAGGTGAGGTCCGGCGCCACCCTTGTCTTGTTTGACGTGCGAATGTGGCCTACTCAGGAGCATTCCCAATTGCACCGCGTTCTATTTGATCGAATCGACAAAGGCTTGGCCTTGGACAACGACCAGATGCCCGCGCGATTTGTCCCCCCGATCCGGCTCGCAGCGGCCACCGAGATGGGTCGCCAAAAAAGCCTCGCTGATGGCCCAAAACGAGATCCAGCTTTCCGGCATTCGATAGTCGTGCCCCTCTTCAGGATAGTAAAAGTAAACGACGTCCCGTCCCGCCTCCGACAACGCCTGGGCCATCGAATCGATTTGTTCTTGCGGGACACGTACGTCGCGACTGCCGGTCGTCAACAGGATCGGCGCCGTTATCCGTTCGACAGCTCGAATCGGTGACGCGTCGCGCAACATTTGTCGATCGGCTGCATCGTTCGGATCGCCAACCCATCGATGCCAAAATTCATGATTCGCGTATGGCGTCATCGCGAATCGTTCCATGTCGGAGATGCCGTACATCGAAATGGCGCACGCGTAGGTCTCAGGTGAGAAGGCCAGTCCCGCCAACGCAGCATAACCACCGTACGACCAGCCCCAGATGCCCATCTTGCCCGCTTCGGCGATACCTGTCTCGGTAGCCCATTTCGCAATGTCGACTTTGTCGAGCGTCATCCGAGACCTCCAGGACTTGCGCGACGATTCGACGAAATCCTTGCCCATGCCGATACTGCCACGGAAATCACAGTTGATTACGGCATAGCCACGATTGGCCAGCAACTGAAAATTTCGCCAATGGAAATCCTGATTCCAATGCACGATCCCAGCCCAAGGCCCCCCATGAACATACAGGACCGTGGGTAACGGCGTCTCGGGAATGCCATCGCGGTCGAGATCGCTGCCCACAGGAAGATAGACGTGCACCGGTACGTGCAAGCCATCGCGTGTGGTTACTTCGAACGCTCGCCGCCGCGCCAATGGTTTGCCCTGGAGATTCGGCCAGTCGGAAAGCAGGTAAACCAGCTTCTTTTCGTCGCGATCGAATGCATAAAGTCTTACCGGACCGCCGCACAATTCACGAACGATCCAAAGCCGATCGTCTCGACAGGACTTCAGAAAACTCACATCGCCATCCAGCAGTCGGTCAAGAGTTTCGAAATCGTCCTGCCAATTGCTGTCGACAACGACACGCTTTGTTTCGGCATACAAACCGACCACCGACGTGACGTTTCCCGACCGATCGTTCGAATGACCAAACGGCAACAAATCGACTTTTTCATGTTGGGCCAACCGCGTGGTCTTCCCACTGGCGAAATCCAATCGATAAAGTCCGCACTTGTCGGTGTCGCGGTTACTGGTGAAAAATACGGATGTGCCGTCGCTGGACACCGAAAGTATCCGCGAAAGTCCACCGATCATGGCAACGTCCATGCTCCATGGATGGTCGCGGAAGCTCGACCATTCCTCCTTCGAGGCATCATACCGATAGAAAGAATAGCCCTCCGTGGGGGTCGAATGATGTGCCGCAATCAGTTGAAGATCGCCATCGAAAAAGAGAGCGCCGTAGGGTTGCTGCGGATATTTTTTGACGAGTGACAAGTCGCTCACGTCCAGTTCGTACAAGCCCGAGTCGCCGGGCTTTTCTCCCTCAATCGAGACCAGAACGCGTTCCCTTCCGGTTCGACTGGCGGCCAGCAGCGAAGCCGATCGAATGACAACGGGCGGTACTACCACACGCTTTGCCCCGGAGAGCGGCGCAACGACGATTCGCACGACACCCTCCAACGTATCGATGAAAAGCACGCCGTCGTTGATCGGTTGCCAGGACGAAATCGGCCGATCCATTTGCAGCACATGGCGCTCTTGCGGACGCGCGACGTCCACATACTGGATCTCCGAGGTCGACTGGCGTGATTGAAAATACAGATGCTCGCCGCGATCATCGCATTGAAATCCGAACAAACCCGGTCCGACAAAAAACTCACTTCTCGGAATCAGTCCTGCGGCGTCAACCTCTTGGTGAATCGACTCTCCGGCCACCGGTGGGGTCTGTGCGAGCAAGACGGCCGGACTCATCGCCAACACGTGCCAACAAACCAAGACCAGGTGCCAAGGTTTCTGACGCAGGCGTCCGTACTTGAGAATCGTCACGTAATTCCTTTGGCAAGATCTCAATTGCGACGGTGGATTGCTGGGGTAAGCGTTCACGGGGCGAACAACAGAATGGTTCACTTTAAAGTGGTCAGACCCATTTTTCGGAGTTGGCGTACATTGCCAATTGCCGTTTCAAGCCGAAAAATGCGTCAGACCCCCGGCGCGTGAACGATTGCCTTGCTAGGTCCCAAACGTCAGTTCGATTGTCTCGTCGCCGCGTTGGACAGTCATTTGGAGCGGGCGCTGGCCCAGTACCTCTCGCAGCTTATTCTGATCGATATCCGAGACCGGTACGCCGTTGATGGACAGGATTTCGTCGACCACTTTCAAACCCCCGCGCTCGGCGGGACTGCCCGTCATGATTTGCTGTACATCGATTTTACCATCCGAATGAAAACCCAAGGCGGCTCCGAATCGTGGAGGCGGCGGGGAACTGGCTCCGTCGGAAGTGGCGGTCGACTCGGCAATGCTCAAACGCCGGTTCACTTGATCTAAAATCAGCACCCGGTTGAGTAGCATGCCGGTGCCGAGGTTTCCCCAGGCGAATTGGTCATTCAGTCGCAAGGTGGGATTGGCAATTTTCAACCCGGCAAATTGCAACTCGCCATCGAGCGTTCCTTCAAACACGTCAAAAGCACTGCTAATGGTCTGCGCTCGCCCCTTGAGTTGGGGCGAGCTCGACCAATTCAGCCGTTTGTCGAGCGATAGCGGGATGCTCAGAGTACCCGGATTTCCCGTGTCCACGTGAGTCTTCAACGTCTGGCCACCGATCGAAATCGGAATCGTGACAATGGACTCGGCATCCCAATCGAATTCCACAGTCTGGGGCGACTTGTCCAAAGCCGCCCGTGCAAACGTTAGCGTCTGGTTTCCGAAGTCGAGTCGCAACGTCGAGTCATAAAACGTCTGAGTCCCCACGATACCGGCGATGCCCATCCGCGACAAACCGTCGTATCCAATCGCGGGGAGTTCCTCAAACCGGGCATCGCCGACCGTAAGCAACTGGAGCTGGTACGTTTGGGCTTCCACGGCGTCCGGCGTCGAGGGGTCTCCGATCCGCGTTGAACCGGTCGGCGCCAATTTGAGTTGATTCACGATCTGCGTGTCGAGTACCACACCGGGCGTCCCGGTATCCAGGATGAAGCGGAACGGCCCCTGCCCGTTGATCGTCACATCCAGCGTGGGTCGCCCCTGTTCCAGTTTCATCGGAACCACCACCGGCCCCATCCCCAAGCGGGTTCGACGCGCGGCTTCGCTGGGGCGACCGATGGGATTGCGAACCACGCGCACTCGGCGGTTCTGTTGGTCGTAGGTCACGATAAAATCGCGAAGTACGACCCCCCCAACGTTGATCCCACGCATGGGGCCGCTTATTGTGATGTCGGGATTCTCCAGGACATGGTCGCCAATCTGAAAGTCACCCTTCAAGGTCGCTTGTTTGATTTCGAACGGTCCGCTCAGAGTGCGAGCTTCTCCCACAACAATGGGTTCCGTGGTGAAACTCAGTCCCTCGGCGACTTCTTGCGACACACTGATTCCGCCCATCGAGCCCGTATCGAATCGGGCCAATTGCGCCTTGCCGCCAATCGTAACCTGAATGCCCGGCACACCGTCGTGCTCCATCGCCAAAACATCGCGGCCATTGGGTTCGGGCAGACTTCCTCGCTCAACGTGAATCATTCGCTTCTGGTAGTCCACGGTTGCCAGGAAGGGCTCCAACAATGCGAAGCCCAGGATCCCGTCGATGTGTCCCCGACTTTCCGCGGCATGGGCGTTGTAATCGCGGCTCAGTACTCGAACTCCGCGCCATGTCAAATCGCCGACGGAGAGCGATTCGAGGTCATACACAGGCATCTGGACCGGCGGTCGGTTCGTACCGTCCGTCGCTTGAATTTCTCCGCTTGGGGTCAATCCCAATTTCTCGACGAGACTGGCGTCCACTCGACCACCCCCCATTCCACCTGTATCCAGCAGGAATCGAAACGGTCCTTTTCCATTGACATAAACGTCATCCACCAGAATCTGCGTGGCCGAAATGGTGAAGGGAACCGACGTTGCGTCGCCGCGCAACTCCGATTGTCGGACCGGTGCATCAAGCCCTGTGGCGGGCGGTTGAGCCGCTGGCTGTTGCCCCGCCAGATCGAGAGGCAAGGCTGCAAACAGGGCGAAACAAAGGCAATTCCTGCAGGCATTCACCGTCCGAGTCATCGTCGCATTCTCCAAAAAAGCCGAGCGAAGCCAAAGAGTTGACAACTAGTGCGTTTAGCACTAGTATGATAGTCGCGTGGGACTTGGTGAGTCCCACAAGAAATTTGTTGGAATGGACCGAAAAAAGGGAAATGGCGGAACTGACCGATTTGGAGGGGACGGTTTTGGGGTGCGTGTTCCGTCAAGGAGCGTGCACCGCGCACTTTGTGCGGAGTCAGTTTCGTGTTTCACCTTCGCCAAGGTTCAGTGACTCGACCGGATCGATTTACCCGTTGGTGCGGCGTTTGGCCAAGCGTGGCTTGCTTGCCAAGTCGACGCGGCGGGAAGGCCAGCGGGACGTCGAGTATTATGCGTGCACTGCGGCGGGGCGGGCTGCGCTGAAGCGCTGGGTGGGTCCACCCTGGGCGGATGCCGATGCCCTGACGACCGATCCATTGCGCACCAAGCTCATCTGCTTGTCGGCCTTGACAGCGCGGCAGCGCAACGCCTGGGTCGATCAAGCGGAATGGATCCTTCGCGAGAAACTCAGCGAGATTGAAGCAAAAATCGCTTCCAGCACCCAGGAGTCCGGCGACATGTATCTTCAGCTCGCTCACGAAAATGCAGTCGGCCATCTGCGAGCCAATCTGAATTGGCTAGGCCTCGTCCGCAAGCGCCTGCTGAACGAAGCCTGACCGACCGAATCGAAACGCAAATTTCATCCTGCGCAAACCCTGGAAGGTGGGCCATTGGATTCGACCTGCTCGGTAACGCCGCCAGTGCTCAAACAACGGTCGTTGTTGGCAGAGCAGATCAAGCCCCATCCATTTTTCCCGCCGGTCGCTGCTGTCGATCAGTCGCTGGATATCTCGCTTCAGGAGGGCCCAACGGCATCTCAACGCAGTCGGGGCCTCCTTCGCCGGAATGGATTGTAGAGCGGGTGAAGGGATTTGAACCCTCGACATACAGCTTGGGAAGCTGTGCGGGTGCTGCAAATAACCCGCAAAAACAAGGCTCAAACGAATCCCCGACCGACCGTTGCACCAACGGTTGCACCTGCGACGGCTGTTTGGCACAACTTGCCATGGCATTAAGACAGTGGCTAGACGCGGACGAACGCCGCAAACTCGCGGTCTTGTTGTTGCAGCATTAGGGTGACCCCGAATAGGCGACCGCGAGGCAAGTTATCCAGCCAGTCGATCCTCCAAATGGGGGACTCGAAGCTTAGGGCCTATCCCATTACCCTCTCCCCTGCTTCGGGGGAGAGGGCAGGGTGAGGGGGTCGGCCGGTTTTGGGATAGGCTCTTAGTCGATTTTCTGTTTTGCATGGCCTTTGACGAAGATTCGTGGGAAATATTTGGATTCCGTTGGTTGTCGAACGGTCTTTTCCTGACTAAAATACCTTTCCTGACCAATTGTTCAGGTGTGCTATTTTAGTAAGGAGTCGCATGCCAACACCCAACGAAAAGCAAGCATTACCCGCGATACTCGATCAACTCGCGGAATTGCTTGGACTCCAAGCAGATGTGCTAAACGTCCAAAGGGCCGAACCAGTTCATGCCCCCGATTTCATCGTTGAGGCCGGCAAAACGACGTTTGTCATCGAATACAGACACTCAGCCTCGGCCGGTGGAATCGCTGGTGCGATCCAGCACTTAGAGAACTACGCACGAACCGTGAGAAAAAGCGCGGTTTGCCTCATCGTCGTTCCGTTCATGGAAAAGGCGGGACGGGAATTGTGCGACAAGGCCCAAGTATCCTGGCTCGACCTTTCAGGCAACGCAAGAATCACAGCTCCAGGCCTCCGAGTTTGGATCGAAGGTCGGCCCAATAAGTACTCAAGACGTGGCCGACCATTAAATGTCTTTGCCCACAAGAGCTCGCGGATTACCCGACTACTCCTTTTGGACTGGAAGCGATTCCAAACCCAAGCCAATCTCGCTCGCGCCGCCAACCTGGACGACGGGTATGTGAGCAAAGTGGTTCGACGGCTCGTAGATGCGCAGCTAATCGTCGAGAACGACCAAGGTGCAGTTCGGCCCCGTGATCCCTCGATTCTCTTGGATGCCTGGGCCAGCGAATACGATTTTCAACGACACCAAATCATCAAGGGCACCGTTGCCGCCCGGACTGGCGAGGAGCTTGTCAGCCGACTTGTGGAAAAACTGGAGCACGAGTCAATCGAATATGCGCTGACAGGCTTGGCCGCGGCGTGGCTGGCTAACCACTTTGCTGCATTTCGCCTCGGTACAATTTACGTTCGCTCACGACCTTCCAAATCCTTCTTCGAGTCGATCGAGTTTTGGGAGGAAGAAAAAGGCGCGAACCTCTGGTTTGTTGTGCCGAATGACGAAGGAGTATTCCAGGGCTCACAGCACATTGATGACAAGATTTGCGTGAGCGACGTGCAGATTTACTTGGACCTCAAGGCACAACCCGAACGGGCTCAGGAAGCGGCGGAAAAGCTGCGTCAGACTCGCCTCAATTGGCAGGAGATCAACGATTAACAAGCCAACCACCGCTGGCGGCTACACGCACGAGTCCATCGAAATGGCGAACCGTGCGTGTCTGTATATCGCGACGAAACTTGGCGATTTGCGGAACGAGTTAGTGATTATCGGTGGGCTCGTGCCGTCGCTCATCGTACGCCAGGCCCAACAAACGCATCCTGTCCCCACGCACGTCGGGACCATGGATGTTGACCTGGGATTGGCCATCGATTTGCTTGATGCCCAAAAATACCAACAGGTAAGTGCCCGACTTAGGGATGCCGGCTTCCAACCAGATGTAAACCAACAAGGACGACCCACGAATCAACGTTGGGTATTCCACGCGGAGGGCCGGGCAGTGCACGTTGATTTCCTCATTCCGCCGGCGAATCAAGAGGATAGGCCAGGAAGTCTACGCAACCTTGAGCAGGACTTTGCCGCAATCATCACACCTGGACTGCAGTGCGCTTTTCGCGACCGTGAGTCGATCAATTTACAGGGCAAAACGCTACAGAATGAACACGCCGAAAGGCCCTTTTGGGTGTGCGGACCCGGGGCATTTGTCGTCCTCAAGGGACTGGCCTTCGGCTCCAGAGGTGCAAACAAAGACGCCTACGACCTGGTCTATGTTTTGCAAAACTACGATGGTGGTGTCGAACATGTTGCGGATCGACTGCGACCACTGATGGACGATCCCAATGCACGGGGCGCGATCGAGGTCTTGCGGCGAGACTTCACCCAAGTCGGCGCGGTTGGACCCATGCGGTATGCGGCTTTCTTGGGAGAGCAACACAATGACGACTTTCGAGCGGACGCGGCGAGTCAAGTTCGCGCTTTACTATCGCGACTTTAGTGCTTGTCGAGGCTTACTTCGCCCAAGCATCAGACGTAAGTGAAGGAGTCGATTCTTTGCAAAAGCTGTCCATTTCTGACAACTTGGACGCTGCGACGAGCGACGCGCCGGTGAGCGAATTCCACGAAAAAACCCCGGTGTTTCCGGGGTTGATCGTAGAGCGGGTGAAGGGATTCGAACCCTCGACATACAGCTTGGGAAGCTGTCACTCTGCCAACTGAGTTACACCCGCGAGGTGATTGAGCCATCGATTTTAGCGGGAGGGACTGGACTTTCCAAGTCTCGTGGAGAATCGGCGGGGGGGCGGGGGTTCGATTCCACCTTGTCACCGCAGGCGGATTTCGCTAGCTACCCGGCGGCGGACCGTTATCATCGAGAGGCGGTGAGCGACGACCGGTGCGCCAACTCGTGGGCAAGAATCTCTGGATAATCGGCGTCCGTGCCCCAAAGGCTCGCGCTGCGTGTTCGTTTTTCACCGGGTGGTTAGAATAGACGCCAATGTCCGTACGGACAGGGAGAGTTAAGCGTGGCGATGCGGACCAAAACGGTATGGATGGCGGGGTGCTGGCTGGCTTGTGCGGCAATGGTGCTGGCTCAAACGGACTTGGCGAAACCCGCGCCGCGAGCTGTCGATACCTTGGTCCTCTGTCCGAAGGCGTTTCAACCGGCGCTCGAGGCATGGATCGGCCTGCGGCAGTCGCAGGGGCATCGCTTGCTGGTGCAGGCGCCGGCCGCGAGCGCGTATCAGATTCAGCAGCAGATTCGCCGGGCGGCGAACGAGCATCCACTGAAGACGTTGGTACTGATCGGCGACGCGGTGGCGGATCGCGGGCAGGGCGCCGCGAACACTCTGCCGACCGACTACCGCTTGGCCAAAGTCAACTCGTTGTACGGCAGCGAGCCGGAGATCGCCACCGACTCGACGTTCGCTGACCTCGACGGGGACGGCCGGCCGGATCTGCACGTCGGGCGGATTCCCGCGGACTCCGCCCAGGAGTTGGCGGCCTATCTGCACAAGGTCATCGACTACGAACAATCGCAAGATCTCGGTCCGTGGCGGCGGCGAATCGAGTTGGTCGCCGGGGTGGGCAATTTCGATCCGCTGGTCGATAGTGTGATCGAGCAGACCGCGCGGCGGCTGGTCACCGATCTGGTCCCGGCCTGGTACGAGGTCAACGTCACGGTCGCCAACTGGCGCAGTCCGTACTGTCCCGACCCGCGGCATATCGGTTCGGTGATCGTCGATCGAGTCAGCGAGGGCTGTCTGTACTGGGTTTACTTGGGGCACGGGACGCTCGATGCCTTGGCGCCGTTGGATGCGGGGCGGCTGCAATTCCCGGTTTTCGGCCAACAGCACGCGTTGCGGCTCCATTGCCAGAACGGCAGTCCGATCGCCTTGTTCTTCTCCTGCTATACCGGCGCCTTTGATGCGCGGCGCGACTGCCTGGCGGAGACGCTGTTGCGCAATCCGCAAGGGCCGGTGGCCTGCGTTTGCGGGACGCGGATGACGATGCCCTACGGGCTGGCCACGTTTTCGCATGAAATTCTGCAAGCCACCGGAGGCGAACCGCAACCGAACCTGGGGACGCTGCTGACCGACGCCAAAGTCCGCTTGTGCCAGACACCCGCGGCCGATTCGGAGAACGCCGAAGATTATCGGGCGATGATCGAGACCCTGGGGCAGACCTTCAGCCCGACCGCGGGACTGCTGGCACAAGAGCGGCTGGAGCATGCGCAGATGATTCATTTGTTGGGGGATCCGCTGCTGCGGATTGCCCAGCCGGGCGCGATGGAGTTGCGGTTGGACGTGGCCGAGCAACAGCCGGGAGCGCCGGTGCAGGTTAGGGGGATCGCTGCGGAGGCGGGGACTTTGACGCTGGAGCTTTGCTACAACCGCGATCGATTGCGAATTCGGCCGCCGCGGCGGAAGCAACTGGACTTCAGCGACGCCAGCAGCCGCGACTTCGAGCAGACCTACGCTGGCAGCAATAACCGGGTCTGCTGCCGGCAGGCGATTCAAGTCGAGGCGGGGGAGTTCACTGCGGAAATTGCGGTCCCGGCGGATGCGGGGGGCGCCTGCCATGTGCGAGGCTATCTGCAAGGGACGCGGCAGGCGTGGGCTCAGGCCATTCCGATCATGCTGAAATAACGGACGGGCTGAATTGGCGATCAGGCTGAAATGGCGTCGAACTGATCTTGGATCGGCGCCCCGGCTTGGAGTATGATCTCCGCTCGGTATCAACCGCGCCGTCTCGACAGCGTGACATCAATAACAGCGTGACATCAATAACAGCGCAACATCAGGAAAGGATGCCTGATTATGCCTTCGCTCGCCCAAATTGCCGAACTGGTCGGTGGTCGCTCGTGCGGGGATCCCTCCCTGGAGATTCGCGGCGCCGCGACGGTGCGCGATGCGCAGCCCGGGGACATCACCTTTGTCACCCAAGCGGGTTGGTTGCCGAAGCTGGCGACCTGTCGCGCCGCGGCCGTCTTGCTGCCGGAGGGGCTGAGTTGCCCCGCTCTGCCCAGCATCACGGTGGCTGATCCCGAGTTGGCGTTTGCGAAAATCGTGCGCGCGTTTCGCCCGAATCAGGAGAACGCTCGAATCGGCGGTGCGGCCCAAGCGATCGTCGACTCGACCGCTCGCATCGATCCCACCGCGGTGGTGCATCCGGGCGCCGTGATTTATCCCGATGTGGAAATTGGTCCGCGGACCGTGGTCCACGCCAATGCCTGCCTGATGTCGGGTTGCCGGATCGGTCCCGACGCGACCATCTTTCCCGGGGCGGTGTTGTACGAGAACACCGTGGTCGGAGCGCGGTGCATCGTCCACGCGGGCGCGGTGCTGGGAGCCTACGGTTACGGCTACAAGATGGTGGACGGCCGGCATGTTCTGTCGGTCCAACTGGGACATGTGGTGCTGGAAGACGACGTCGAAATCGGCGCCTGCACGACGATCGACCGCGGGACCTATGGCGCGACGACGATTGGCGCAGGGACCAAGCTGGACAACCAGGTGATGATCGGCCACAACTGCCGGATCGGACGGCACAATCTGCTCTGTTCGCAAGTCGGAATCGCGGGCAGCAGTTCGACCGGGGACTACGTCGTGATGGCAGGCCAGGTCGGCGTGGGGGACCATTTGGATATCGGCCATCGCGTAACGATCGGGGCTCAGTCGGGGGTCATGCACCAGATCGGGGACAACCAACGGATGCTGGGAAGCCCGGCGGTGGACGTTCGTAAACAAATGCAGATCTACGCGACCCAGTTGAAATTGCCCGAGTTGCGAAAACAAATCAATCAGTTGCAGAAGGCCGTGGATGAGCTGACCGGCCAGTCCGAGGAACAGCGGCGGGCGGCGTAAGGGTGGGGAGCACTTTCCCTCCCCGGCCGCTTCCTGCGGCCGACCCTCCCGCGGGCAAATGGGCAGGGCTGACTCTCCGCGGGAGGGTGAAAAAGATCGCGGACGGCTGGGACGGCTGACTTTCCGCGGGAGGGTGAAAAAGATCGCGGACGGCTGGGAAGGCTGACTCTCCGCGGGAGGGTGAAAGAGATCGCGGACGGCTGGGAAGGCTGACTACTCGTGGGTGGTTGAATTGGTGCTGAGGGACGGAATGTATGGCGGAACGCTATGGACTGATTGCCGGCTGGGGAGAGTTTCCCATGAGGGTGGTGGAGGTCTTGCGTCAGCGCGGCGCCGAAGTCTATTGCGTCGGGATTGTGGGGCACGCAGATCCCGCGCTCCAGTCGATGTGCGACGGTTTCATGTGGGGTGCGATAGCTCGGACCGGCGCCCACATGCGATTTTTCCGCAAGCATGGCGTGGCGGTGGCGACGATGGCGGGCAAGATCTTCAAGTCGTTGATCTTCCAGCGGAATCTGATGCTGCGCAATCTGCCGGATTGGACGTTCCTGCGGTTCTTTTACGAGTCCCTGGTGCTGCGCCGCAAGGATTGCAAGGACGATACCCTGTTGATGTCGGCGGTGCGGATGTACCAACACCATGGAATTGAAATGGCTGCGGCGACCGATCTGGTTCCGGAAATCCTTGTTCCACCCGGGCCGCTGGGTGGTCGCCGCCCGACTGCCGCGGAATGGACCGATATCGAATTCGGTTGGAGATTGGCCAAGGAGATGGGTCGGTTGGACATCGGACAAACGGTAGCGGTAAAAAACCGAGCGGTCTTGGCGGTCGAGGCGGTGGAAGGAACCGATGCCTGTATCCGCCGGGCGGGGCCGCTCTGCCCCTCGGGGGGCTTCGCCGTGGTGAAGGTCGCCAAGCCGCAGCAGGACATGCGGTTCGATGTGCCGACGATCGGTATCGAAACGCTGCGAAGTATCCAGGCCGTCGGCGGTTCCGTGCTGGCGGTCGAGGCCGAGCGGACGATTATCCTGAATCCGGCGGAAGTCGCGGCGTTTGCGGCAAAACATCGGCTGGCGGTGCTGGCGGTCCGCGAGGCCGATTTCGCGCACCGCGCCGACGCGGCGTGATTGGAGCAAAGTGTAGAACGGTTGTTCTCAACTGTTCGTTCGGCCGTGTATCGTAGAGGTCTGTCCCGCTGAGACGCTGAGACGCTGAGAAGGAAAAGGTTGGAAGCGATGTAGGTTAATGGTGGAGGTCAGTGTCGCCGGCCTACAAAGGCCGGCGTACAGCCTTCGGCCTTCAGCCTTCGGCCTTCAGCCTTCGGCCTTCAGCCTTCGGCCTTCAGCCTTCGGCCTTCAGCCTTCGGCCTTCAGCCTTCGGCCTTCAGCCTTCGGCCTTCCGCCTTCGGCCTTCAGCCTTCGGCCTTCCGCCTTCGGCCTTCCGCCTTCGGCCTTCAGCCTTCGGCCTTCAGCCTTCGGCCTTCAGCCTTCGGCCTTCAGCCTTCGGCCTTCAGCCTTCGGCCTTCCGCCTTCGGCCTTCAGCCTTCGGCCTTCCGCCTTCGGCCTTCCGCCTTCGGCCTTCCGCCTTCGGCCTTCCGCCTTCGGCCTTCCGCCTTCGGCCTTCCGCCTTCGGCCTTCCGCCTCTTCCTCACCCTCGATCGCGGCGGCGGAGGAGATATTCGGTGAGGGCTTTGTCAAACGGCATGCTGGTATCCAGGGGGACGTAGTCGACGCCTGCCTGCTGGCAGCGGCGGCGAGTTTCCTCGCGGAATTCCTGGACGGCTCGCACGTAGCCGTCGCGCACCGAGTTCGCGTCGACTTGCATCTTCTCCCCGGTTTCAGGATCCTCCAGTTCGCAAGCTCCCTGAAATGGGAACCGAACTTCGGCTTCGTCCAGAATATGGAACAGGATCACATCGTGCCCACCATGCCGCAGACGATGTAGCGAACGGACCAGTGGTTCAGGATCGGCCAGCAGATCGGAGAAGATCATGACCAGCGTGCGGTGCTTCAACATCGCCGCGATCTGCTGGAGGGACTCTGCGATCCGCGTTTCACCGAGCGGTTTCTGCCGAGCCAACAGCGACAAGATATTTCCCAACTGAGTCCGTTTCGAACGCGGAGGGAGGCTGTCGCGGATTCGGTCGCTGAAGGTGATCAGTCCGACCGGATCTTGCTGCGAGACCATCAGGTAGGCCAGCGACGCGGCCAGGCAAATCGCGTAGTCGAACTTGGTCAATTCCTGGCGGTAGGTGTAGCCCATCGAGCGGCTGAGGTCCATGACCAACAATCCGGTGATGTTGGTTTCGGCTTCGAATTTCTTGACGTAGTACTTGTCGGTCTTGGCGAAGGCGAGCCAATCGATGTGGGCGGGATCGTCCCCGGGGGAGTATTTGCGGTGCTCGCTGAATTCCACGCTGAACCCATGGAACGGGCTGGCGTGCAAGCCTTGCAGGAAGCCTTTGACGACGAACTTGGCGCGCAGGTCGAGCCGTTTGATCTGGTTGATGACTTCGGGTTTGAGGTACTTTTCGACCGACATGGAGCGAAGAAGAGGTGTTTCCAATTGTTTGGGACCAGGGCGCCGGATGGGGAGCCATTGAGGACAATTGCTCTACTCTCGGGCTTTTACTTTTTCGAATTTGCTGATTTCGGGTTCGGGGGTGTCGGCCAGGAGGCGGTTGATCAGGTCGTCGCCGTGCATTCCTTCGGCTTGGGCCTGGAAGTTGGTGCTGATCCGATGCCGCAGAACGGGGATGGCGATTTTCTTGACGTCGTCGATCGAGACGGAGAAGCGTCCGTCCATCGCGGCGATGGCCTTGCCGCCGGAGACAAGAAACTGGCCGGCGCGTGGTCCCGCCCCCCAGTCGACGAGCTCCTGGACATATTTGGGCGCCCAGGGGTCGCGGGGGCGAGTCGAGCGGACGAGTCGCGCAACGTATTTGATGATGTACGGACTCACCGCGACGCTGGCAACCAGCTTCTGCAGGTTGACGATCGCCTTGGCCGAGAGAATTTTTTTGACCTCTTGCGGCTCCGAACGGCTCCCCGCCATCAGGATCTGCTCCTCCTCTTCCGCGCTGGGGTAACCGACCTTGATGTTGAACATGAATCGGTCGAGCTGCGCTTCGGGGAGCGGATACGTTCCCTCTTGCTCGATCGGGTTTTGCGTGGCGATCGTGAAGAAGGGGTTGGGGAGCGGGTAGGTGGTCCGCCCGATGGTGACGTCGCGTTCCTGCATCGCTTGCAATAGCGAGGCCTGGGTCTTGGGAGGAGTCCGGTTGATCTCGTCGGCCAAAAGGATGTTGGTGAAGACCGGGCCTTGGACGAAGCGAAATTCGCGACGCCCGGCTTCGTCCTCGTCCAAGACATTGGTCCCTGTGATGTCGGAGGGCATCAGATCGGGGGTGAATTGGATCCGTTTGAACTCGACGTCCAAGATCTGCGCAATCGTGCTGACCAGCAGCGTTTTGGCCAGGCCGGGAACGCCCTCCAGCAGGCAATGCCCGCGCGTGAAAATTGCTGCAAAGACCTGGTCGATGACTTCGTCCTGGCCGACGATGATCTTGTGGAGTTCTTGTCGCATCAGCTGCTGGTTGCGGCTGAACTCCTGCAGCACGTCGCCCAAACTGCGTGGTGTTCCGGACACGTTGGTTCCTTGTGGGTGGTAAATGTAGAACAGTTGTCCTCAACTGTTCGGGTGAACAGCTCCGGAACCGCGCGGACTTGTTCCGGCCTACGAGTGTTGAAGGATTAACGAAATGGGAGCAATTGAGGACAATTGCTCTACTCTGCAGTGTAGAACAGTTGTCCTCAACTGTTCGGGTGAACAGCGCCGGAACCGCGCGGACTTGTTCCGGCCTACGAGTTTGTCGCGGCGACGGGGACGAGGGGAAGCCGGTAATGCGAAAGGCGCCGTGTCAGGCAGAATTCTACGAATTCGAGCTTGCTCCCACAACTTGCGGGGAGGAAAATGGCAATTAGGGGTGATTCGCTGCTGGTGGAAGATGATGTGGGCGCCGTGCAACGACCAGCCGCGTGGCGCTAGCCTGCGGTTTCTGGACGCGTTGGACTCGAAGAAACCGCAGGCTAGCGCCAGGCGGCTGATTTGATGATGGGCTTGCGCGGCACGGCTCGAAGAAACCGCAGGCTAGCGCTTAGGTTTACCCATAAGTTCTATTGGATATTACGGGCTTTAGGCGGAATTGTGCGTTGAGTTTTTTCGGCGCAGGGAGTTTGTGCGACAACGGCGAACCAAACCAAGCATCGGAGCTTAGTAGGTATGTGTCAACACATG
>JBGSLW010000295.1:0-62007 GCA_041740495.1 Pirellulaceae bacterium | reverse complement strand
ACCTCCATCACCAGCGCGACTCCCAGTGACCACTCGCCCCCCATCCCCAGCGCGGCCAGAAATCGAATCGCCACGATCTGCCAAGGCGCCAGCGCGAACGCGCCCAAGCCGCTCAACAGGGCGTACGTCAAGATGCTGAGCGCCATCGCTCGCACGCGACCGATGCGATCTCCCAACCAGCCAAAGAGGACGCCGCCGGCCGCCGCTCCGACCAGGAATGCGGCGATCGCCAGCCCGTTCCAAACGCCGATCCGACTTTCCAACAGGGTCGGCTCGATCACCCCATCCACCTGCAACAACTCGCTGAGTGCCGGCCGGGAAACGACGGGGAACAACCCCATCTCGAATCCGTCGAACATCCAGCCCAACAGCGCAGCCAATAGGACCAGTAGCTTACCCCGCCAAGGGACGGAGGGGTCTTCGCCGATTGATTTGGTCATCGGTTTGCGCCCGTGGTTCGCGATTCAGGCTCTGGCCAATTCAAATGCCGATGGAGGAAGGCAAACGTCCCGACTCCATGGATGGCATGCGGGCCGTCGAACCATTCGATCTCCGTTCGGTCCGGGATCTTGAGACGCGCGGCGTATAGATTTCGGACTTTGGCGTATTCGTGCGCCACCGTCCAGTCATCGGCGACTCCGTCATGGTGGCCTCGTTCTACCATGAACGGCCGCGGCGCGATCAGCGCCGCCATCTCCGCATAATTGAAGGTGCTTCCCAAATCGAATTCAAAGATCTCGTACTCCCCCATGTCCACGTAGCTGCGGGGGTTGCGAGTCGAAGCGTTCTTGTCGACCCATTCGTTGAAGTCCGCCGAACAAATCGACAGACAGTAATCCGTCACCAGCGCCGGTACTCGCATCGCCGTTTTGCCGCCGTAGGACAAACCGTAGAAACCGATCCGCGCCGGGTCGACGAACTCCAGCGTCTGCAGCCAATCGACGATCTGCTGATGTTGTGGTGTGATCATCGAGAACAACGTCCTTCCCAGCGGATTCGACTTGCGTTGCAACGTCCGGAACCGGTCGGTGAAAATGTACAGGTTCTGCGGGGCAAACGTGATGAAACCCCGTTCCGCCAGGCGAGCGGAAAACGCCGCGTAGTGCTGTTCCCCTTGGGCGCCGATCGTGTCTTGCGGTCGGCCCTCCAAGCCATGTTGGCACACGACGACGGGCCGCCGTTCGCCAGTCTGCAAATCCTTTGGCAGCAGGAGCAAGCCGTAGGCGATCACATCTGGAAACACATCCAGGACGACTTCGTAGCCCACCCACTGCTCGGTTTCCTGGAATCGCCGAGTGCGAGGCTGCGGCGGTACAACCGGGCCATTCCAACGGCCGATGACATCCCGATGAAAATGCTCGCGCACGCCCTCGGCGGATTGGGCATACGCATCCAACGAACTGAAATCGAAGCGGCTCATCGTCGCCTGCTGCCTCACCTGGTGGCTGCGAGCCAACAATTCCTGCGAATGGCGGTCCAGCTGGCGAACGAGTCCCGCATGGCGTTCGGTCAAGTCCGCCCCTGCGGCGACCGGACTTGGAATATCTCCCGCGGCAGGCAATGAACCGTCGACTCCGAGAGCACGAAGCAACGCGATCAAGGTTTCCGTTGATCCCGCGGGGCCTCGACCCGCGCCACTGACAGTGAATTCTATGGTCGCGGCGGGCTGGAGCCCTCGCACCAACTCCCTGGCTCGTTCGACTTCGCGCTGGACCGAGTCCAACGGCGGAGTCACCAACCGTGCCGGTGCGCCTCGACCGCCAGGCAGCTCGAGCTCCGGGCCACGACTCGCTTCGACGATCAGCGTCCGGGGAGCAATAAGGCTGGCGAGTTCCGCGTCGCCGAATTCGCGCAGATATCCGAAGATATTGCGATCGATCGGTTCCTGCCACAACTCGAGTCGGCTGTCGAAATACCCGCTTACGACGGCGGCTTCGATCCGAGGATCGAGCGCCGACGACAGAAGTGCGAGCAAGCCCCCTTCCCCCCAGCCGATCATCCCGATCCTGCCGGCAGCCTCCGACTGGCTCGACATCCAGTCGACCAATGCCTGCAATTCCTGGACTTCATAGGCCAACAGGCCGCGCCCAAGTTCAAAGGCAGGTCGATAAAGCCATTCGCGGTGACTGAGTTGCGGCAATCGATCGGTCCGGTTGACCAACAGGGGTACCACCACGCGGCAACCCGCCTCGGCGAGCCGCCTTGCGTATTGCGATTCGGGTGCGACCCCCGGCTGGAGGCCGACCAATTGTTCCGGAGTGATTTCGCAATCGGGAATCGCTATGATTTGGGCTGCAGGTGGCCCGCCCATCGGCTCCAACAACAGGCCTCGGCCATGCACGTCACCGAATGCCGGCCATTGAATCGCATGGATTTCGTACCGAGCCCCGCGACCGACAAGCGACGTCCCGCCCACGATCGCATCCCAACGTGGCCGCGTGTCAGCCGACCGCGGATCGCGCACCCCCAACAATTGAGATAGCCTGGCACGCGGTTCCTGCTGGCTCGCGACGTAGGCGGCAGCCGAACTCGTATCGAGATGCCAAAAGTCGGAGCGTTGGCCCACGGAGGCCGCCAGTTCCCTCAGCAGGAATCGGTCGACCCCCGCCACCATGTCGGAAGCGATATCGCCGGTCGTCGCCAAGGGCAGGGTCCCGGGCAAGACGTCGGGCCATTTGTCTTGAGCGCGCAGTGAAAGGGCCTGTAGGGAACTGAGAGCGAATACGATCCAGAGTACTAATGTGGGAGCTGTTTGCATGTCACCATGGACCGTGGGATTCAAGATTCGAGATTCGAGATTCTGAAATCGGACATCTGAGATTTTGAATCTTGAATCTTGAATTCTGAATACGGGATTTGAAATCCAAAAGGGTCAAAATCTGATATCCAAGCTTGACGCCGAAATTCATACTCACACACATCAATTCGGCGGCGTCGTACTCGTGAGAAACGCGCACAAATCCCTGAGCTGACTGTCGGTCAGCGAGTCCAAAAGACCGGTCGGCATCAGCGAAGCCTTGTTGGGCCTCTGCTCCTCGATCGTCGACTTATCGATCGACTGATTCTGGCCATCGACCGTCCGCAGAACCAGGATATGATCATTCTCATCGACGACAAAGCCGGTGACTACTCGCCCATCGTCGGTAAATACGGTGAGGTTCTCGTATCCCTCGCGAATTTCGGCGCTGGGATTCACCACCGCCAGCAGCAGCAGTCGGAGATTGCTGCGGTTGTAGGAGGTCAAATCGGGGCCGACTTCACCTCCGCGCCCGAACATTCGGTGGCATTTACCGCAGCTCGCCTCCTGGTGAAAGAGATTCTGTCCTTCCAGCGGACTTCCCTGGCCGCTTCGCGCAATCTGCTCGACATATTCCGTGCGCTGGTCGAGCGCGTCTGGATGCTCCTGGGCAACGGGAAACCATTTGGCGACCTGCGCGACCAAGTCCGGATCGGGATGCCAACGCATCCGAGCCACCGTATCCTGGCTCAAGGACGCGGGGGCGACCGAATTGGCTTCGACGGCCGCCATCAATTGTTTGGCCCACGTCGAACGGCTTGCCAGGACGGCTTGTGCGGACGCCTGCGCGGCCGGTGCAAGCCTTGGGAAACAAGTTACGATCGCCTCGCCGATTTCGGGATGACCGTACTTCTGCAAAGCTCCCAGCACGGCAATCGTCAGTTCCTCGTCGCCCGGTTCGCGCAGCAAACTGATCAATCCGGGAACGACTCGCGACGGATCGGCGACCACATCACCCAGGGCACGAATGTACTGGACTCGAGTCTCCAGCGGCAGATCGGGAGCGGCGACCTCGGCTAACACGGCGGCGATCGCGGCAGGGTCATGTCGCCGTACACCCAGGATCGCAGCAAACTTGGGGTCGGCTTGCGACAGCGCCGCAATCAGTTCATCCGGCAGCGGCGGGATCGCTCGTCCCTCAAACGCCCGGCTGAATCCTCCGGCGAGTCGTTTCCGAGCGTCCGACGTGGGCGCCAGTTGCATCAGCCGCGCGCAAGCCTGCAAATCCGCCTGAGTCCCCTGAAGCCCGTAGCGGCACATCAAGTTCTCTTGAAGTTGCGACGCGGCAGCGAGTTTCGCCTCCCACAATTCCGGTTGCTGCAGCCAAGTCAGCAACGCCTCACGCTCGTGGGCGTGTGTTTCGACCCCCCACCAGGTCGCGCGGGGGATCATCGGGTCCTCCGCGTCGATATCGCGACGAATCAGCGATCCCAAGACCTGCAAAGCCAATGCCGTAGGGATTTTTCGAGCTGAGTTGGCCAGCTGCAACCGGACCTCCACGTCCGGTTCCGCCGCCGCAAGCTGTCCGATCCGCCGCCAGGTTTCATCCGGAACTCCCGAGAGCTCCGTCAATAACCGGACGCTCCAGGAGCGGACATGCGGGTCGGGATGCTCCCACAGTTTCTCTGCGATCTCTGGTGTGAAACCTCCGGACAAGTGCAAACCCCACAAGGCCCACAACGCCTGCAAGTTGTGCGGATCGACCGCCCGGTCCTGCAATAGGGGAACAACCGCATCGTCGCGCCGATCACCCAACAACCGCAGGGCCGTTTCGCGATACCAGCGATTGGGATGGCCCAGGCCTTCGCGCACCAGCCGCTCGCTGGTCCATTTCCGTAGATCCAACCTGGGATAGGCCGGTTCGCTGTTGGCAGACCGCAGCCGATAGACGCGTCCCAATTCCGGATTGGTTTCACCCACGCTCCCCTTCAAATGACTCGCCTGGCTGGCGTACCAGTCGGCGACGTACAGGGCGCCGTCCGGCCCGGTTTGGATGTCGACCGGAATGAACCAGTCGTCGCGCTCGGCCGATCCTGGTACCACCACGGGACCGAGATCGCGAGTCTGCCGCGTGCTGCCGTCTGGAAAAATCTCGCTGGCCATCACATAGTGCAGGATCGGCGAGATCGAAAACAGCTTTCCCCGAAAGTTCGACGGTAATCCGTCGCCTTCGAAGATCTCGAACGTATGCGTGAATCTTTCGACGGATGAATGCTTCATCGCGCCGTAATGGCCGAATACAAATGGATTTGTATGCAGACCATGCTTGCCGAAGTTTTTGAGGTAGTAGCCTCCCTGCACGTAGTGGAATCCTCGCGTGTCACCGCCGTTGTGACCCGAGTACACGCGGCCCTCCCCATCGAACTCGACTCCAAACGCGTTCCCACCCCCTTCGGCAAAGATCTCGTAGCGATGCTGTTCCGGATGGTACCGCCAGATATTCTGCCCCATCGAGTGGATCGGTTTTTCACCAGGGATCGGCTGGTTGTCCTCCCCGTGGCGTACCACCGCCGCGCTGACCGTACTCCCCTCCGCACCGTAGATCCAACCATCGGGACCCCAGCGGAGCGAGTTGGCGATCGAGTGCGTGTCTTCGATTCCAAAACCGGATAGTAGAATCCTCGGGGTCAGCGAATCCGGTAGATCATCCTGATCCCGATCGGAGTAAAACAGCAAATACGGGGGGTTCATCACGAAAACTCCCCCGCGACCCACCAGTGCCGCGGTCGCCAGATTGAGCCCCTCTAAAAAGACGTGGTGGTGTTCGAAGGTCCCGTCGCCGTCGCGGTCCTGGTGAATCGAGATCCGATCTCGGCCGCGAAACGGCGAGTCCGCTGCGTGCGGCGGAGGCGGTGGAAACGGCGGATCGTAAACATTTCGCCAAACATTGTCCCGACTGACCAGCTTCAGTCCGGCTGGCCAGGGGTATTGGCGGTACTCGACCACCCACAACCTCCCGCGCTCATCGAAATTCAAGTAGAGCGGGTTCGCGACCACCGGCTCCTGCAGCAACAGGTCCAGCTTCAATCCATCCGCGACCTGCAACGAGGGGACGTTGCGGCTCGGTTTCAAGACCGGGGGCGCTGGCGCCCCGTCTTGAGCAAACATCGAGCCGTCGATCCAGGCGCAAAACGTTCCGACAAACGCCAAGGCCCCGGCGAGTGAACTCTTCCAACAACCGCTGTCCATTTCTCCCCCCAACCTCCCGTAGGACGGCTTTGTAAGCCGTGCGAGTAACCCACTATCCGGCACAATCTAGAGTGTTGCGTGCACGCCGTCGCGCAATGACCCCGGCCTACAAGGCCAGGGTACATGCGTTGGTAGGACGGCTTTGTAAGCCGTCGCCATTCCCGTTCTCTTTATGCCCCCTTCAATCCGCTCCACCCCGTAGGACGGCTTTGTAAGCCGTCCGAATAACCCACTATCCGGCACAATCTAGAGTGTTGCGTGCACGCTGTCGCGCAATGGCCCCGGCCTACAAGGCCAGGGTACATGCATTGGTAGGACGGCTTTGTAAGCCGTCCCCATTCCCGTTCTCTTTATGCCGAACCGTCCGACTTCCGAAATAGAATGATGTACACATGTACACTTATTCATTCTCGAGCGGATTCGCGGGTCCGTTCCGGCAGATCCCGGATCGTCTCCCCCGCCCCCCAATAGGCGCTGTTATACAGCAGGCGGATGAACTCGGGGTCCTGGAAATCCCGGGGATGGCCCAACGACGTGTAAAACGAGCGTCCGCCGCTGGGGCGCATGAACGTCCAAGCGACCGGTTCCGCTGCAGCGCCGGGAATCGAGCCTCGCAACAACGGACTAGTGCCTGGGCGCAACGGACTGACTTGGTACAGGGACCCTCCGGCATTTCGGCTTGAAAATGCGACGCCTTGAAGGAGCGGGTGAGCTTTCTGGCCGGGGATCGATTCGATGGCCGGTAGGTCGTTGGACCCGTGGTGCCCGGTGTAGTTTCCTCCCCACACCTCCGCATCGAACTGGGGCCAGCTGACCAGGCCTTCCCTGGGGGTCGCGTCGCGCAAAGCAAACGCATGGCTGGCGGTACGAAGCCCCAGCATCGGTTTGTTCGAAGCCGCAAAACGGCGGACGACCTCCAGTTGTTCGGCTGGCAGGGGCCGGCGGCGGACGCTGATCAGTGCGAGGTCTGCCCGATCCAACCATTCCAATCCCGGAATCGAATTCGGATCGTCGGGGCTGGAAAAAAAAGTCTCCACCGCAAAATCTCGGCCCCAATACGTGGCGGCGAATCGAGGCAGCGTCGTTTCCGTTTCGTATTCGTCCTCTGCGATCACCAGCGCCAGGCGAGGACGCTGGTCGCTGCGGAAGCGGAACGGCGCTCCCCCCAGAAGTTGTTCGCTGCCGATAGTCGGGCAAACACATTGCTCAATGTAGGCGACGATCAGGTCGGTGCCGGTGTGGTGATTGACGTAGGGCCATCGCGCCGGATTGTACATCGTATCGGTCAAGTCGCGCATCAGGACAACTTGTTTACCTGCCGCCGCCAGGTTGCGCAGCCCAAACGGGCGTCCCAGGACGCACATGTTGGTGTGGACACCCAGCAAAACCACCTGATCGATCTCCTTCGCTTCCAGAATGCTCCAGACCTCCGGTCCCCGGTCGGTGATATAGTCGCGATCCGCATCGATCGCGATCTGCGGGTGCTGTTGCAGCCAGGGACTCCGGGGATTGCGCCCCTGCGATTGCAGCGATTCCGCCCACGCGGCGTGCTCCGCCAAGTCATCGTCTTCCCCGCCGTCCGATTGATCGAGCGGGTATTCCGCCGCCGATTCGCGGTCAATCTTGTGGCACCAGCTCTCCATGCCTCTGGGAATCTGGCTGGCAACCGGTACCGATTCCGCCCGTTTTCGCGCCGGGTGTTCCTGATAACTTGACATACAATCGCTGGGCGCGTGGATGATCGTCGCTCCTTGGCTGCGCGCTAAACGCAGTACCTGATCGATCCGCGGCGCCAACTCTTGGACTCGGCGAACCGCGTTGATCGAATGGTGAGAATCCCATACATCACAGACGATGAATGCGGTCTTCGCCGGCGACCAGAACTGTGATTGAAATGCCAGCACGACGTGCGGCCGCGGTTCGACGACGGCGTGTCGGGATCGCAGGGTAACGGCCCAAGGCGGTGCATCGGTCGGGGGCGTTTGGGCGAACCCGCACGCCGCTAAGCCCAACGCGGTAATGGCCCAAGCCATCCAACCGGGGAGATACCCGGGTTGGCTGCACACGGAAACTGGAGGCATAAAGTTTCTCTCCTTCCACGGTTCAGATACCAGCCGCATCTGCTTTAGATCAGGTCAACGCGGCGAGGCGACAACCAGCGGGCCTCGACCAAACCTGCGGCGCAGGGCATTGATGGCGGGTAAAACTCCCGGGTAGCCGATTAACTTGCGTTCCAGCCGCCGTTTTCCCGGGAAGTCGCAGAGCAACACGCCCACCAACACCGTCAAAAGTCCTTGACCGGGCAGGAAGCACAAAATGATCCCGACGATGACCAGCAACCCGCCCACTAGATTTCGCAAGAGCGAAACGGGATGCAGCACCTGGCGCGAAGGTGAACTCGAGTTGTCGTCGCGGTGTTCAGAAAAGTAATCGTCGGGCAAGCGGACGAAAACCGTCCCCACCAGAAAGGCACTCGCCGCCAGTCCCAAAACGAACAGGCCAGTGCTCCAACCCAGCACGGACCAGCTCCACCACGATTGGGTAAATGCGAAGATCAAATCTCTTGTGTCGTTCCAACACCCCGGAAACCAAACTGACTGACTTCGAGTCACGAGAAGCCGGCTGGAATCGCGCCGGTCGGCAGAGTCACTCTCGGTACAATGCAATTATACGCGTTTGCAGGGGAAGAATCGACTAACACGACCGAATAGCCGTCGCCTTTGGCTCGGCGTTAAACGAGGGCTTCGTGGTTTAACGCCCAGCCGGAGGCGCTGGCTTTCCCATCGGCAATCAGGCTCCAACAAGCCGTCGCCGTTGGCTCGGCGTTAAACGAGGGATTCGTGGTTTAACGCCCAGCCGGAGGCGCCGGCTTTCCCGTCGGCAATCAGGCTCCAACGAGCCGTCGCCTTTGGCTCGACGTTAAACGAGGGATTCATGGTTTAACGCCAAGCCGGAGGCGCCGGCTTTCCCGTCGGCAATCAGGCTCCAACAAGCCGTCGCCTTTGGCTCGGCGTTAAACGAGGGATTCGTGGTTTAACGCCCAGCCGGAGGCGCCGGCTTTCCCGTCGGCAACTATGCTCCAACAAGCCGTCGCCGTTGGCTCGGCGTTAAACGAGGGAGCCAAAGCCTAAAAATCCGCGCCGCCAGGTTGGGCGGCTTGGCTCTTTTCGAACTCGCGAAACGCTTCGTCAGTTTTTTCTCGATTGAGTCCCGCAAACAGCCACTTGCCGTCGACCTTCGAGTAATTGACGACTCGCGGCGGCGCGACGACTTGGAGAACCAATCCCCTTTGCTGATTATTCTGGGGTGGATTCGGCTTGATTTTTACTGTGGCCGCCTCGTTTTCGATTTGGACATCCAGCACTTCGCCGATCAGCAGCGGGTTGTGGCCAAAGGGCATCGAAGACATCGCCTTTTGAAGTTCGGAGACCAGTTTCCACCTGTCTTCGATTTTTTCCAGGGCGGTCAAAACGGTTTTGAGATTCTGTTCCATTTTGGCGCGGCGATCTTCCGGCTTCTCCTCGTCGCCTGCCCCACCGAAGCGGAACATTTCTACTTTGATATCGACATTGTTCAGGCCGTAATCGTCCAGCACGCTCTCGACCTGATCCTGAGCCTCTTCGATTTGGGACACCGACCGAGGCAATTCCATATCGCGAATCCCGATCGCCATCACCACCATTTGCCCGCAGATTTCGTCGGTGGCAGACCGGGTCATCAGTTCCGCCGCCTTATCCCAGTTGCTCTCACTGGCCAACTCGGTCATTTGCTGGTAAGCCGACTTGATCAGCTGGGCATCGTCTTTCTGTAGCCCTAGACAGGCCCCTGACCAGGTAACGCTCGCAAACAGAGCCAATCCAAACACAATGCTGAATTTCCGCGACATTTTCGCATCTCTTTCGTTGAATCTACACGGATGATGTCGGTGACAAACGCCGGATATCGGTAAGCGTTCACGCGTTGGGCCACGTTTGGCTAATTTTCCAGGGGATTCGGCCCGTTTTCCGGACCGTGCCATCGAATTGCGCTTGCCAAATCACCCGAAAATCGCCTCAGACACCCGGTTCGTGACCGGTTACCGGAAATCTCGGCCCCGCCCTGAGACTGAAGCCCAATCGTATTCACGCAGACTGGGTCCCGATCTTTCAGGAAATTACCAATCAAATTAGGATTGGGGAGGCCGCCCTGGCGACTTTGGTCCATTAGCGTTCACGCGGTGGACAACGAGGGTAAGAGTCCACGGGGCGAACAAAAGAATGGTTCACATTGAGGAGGGCAGACGCGTTTTTCGGTGTTTGTTACGTTGTTGATCAATGCCTCGCAAGCCGAAAAATGCGTCAGGCCAACGGCTCGTAAATCGTTACCTTTGGTCCCTATTTTTTTGATACGATATGGCGGCAATTGTTCGCATGAAAAGGCTTGGGGCTGTCCTGGGATACTCAGATGAAGGCAAAAATTCTAGTCGTCTTGTTGTGTGCTCCATTGTTGTTGGCGGGGCCATTTTTGTTCGACAAGTTCATGGGGCAAGCCAAATCCCCTGCTTCGGGCCAGAGTGCGAATAGCGGCCGCACGGAGAGCGAATCCAACAGCGATGCCGTCATCACCGCGATCATGCACGGGGACAGCGAAAAACTGCAAACTCTTCTGGAAAATGGTCTCGATCCGAACATGCCGATTTCAAGCGACCGACCAGATGTTCGAGCCCTTCATTTCGCCGCGATAAGCAAAGACAATCCGGAGATAATTCGCTTGCTGGTCACCGCCAAGGCGGAACTTAACCGCCGGTCAGAATCGGGAGTGTCTCCACTGTTTGCTGCAATCACGTACTCGAATTCCCGCAACGCCCAAGAATTGATTGCCTTGGGGGCAGACGTGAATACCTCCAATTCGGTCGGATGCACGGCGTTGGAGGCTGCGGTTTCCTTTGGCCCAGCTGAAGTTGTCAAGGCTTTGGTGGCGCATGGCGCTGACGTCAACCAGCAGAAGACTCGGCGGCAAGGGTTACCACTGACCGTTGCGGTCCGTGAAGACGACTTAGCGATGGCCCGGCTACTGCTTCAACTTGGCGCCGATCCGACGCTGATCGACCTCCAAGGCAAGCGAGCCCTCGATCACGCGATATCCGATCCGATGCGAGAGCTGTTGCAGGGGGCGGTCAAGGCGCCACGCTGAAATCGACCACCAGCGGCAGATGATCGGAGGCTTGGCGGGCGGTGTGGGTGTGGCACGCGAATGCGTGCTCGCTGTGCAAGCCGCCTCGATAATAGACCCGATCGAGCGGCCGGACGGGGAGGATAGCAGGAAAAGTGCGGACCGCCCGCGTGGCGCAGCGGAATCGCGCCGGTTCCAGAATCTGCCGGCCCAAGTTGTTGTAGGCATCGTTGAAATCCCCACCCACGATGACGCCCGTGTAACTCTGGTCCTCGCGCAAGCCCCGGCAGCCCAAGAGCCGTCGGAGCTGCATCCGCCGCTCGAATCCCGCCAATCCCAAATGGACGTTGTAGACCAGCAGCGTTCGGGCGTCCGGACGCTCGCTGGTCCGAATTTCCACCGCCAAGCCGCGGCGCTGTTTCTTGAGCGGGATCTTGAGCTCCAGATTCCACGTTGCGCCGAGCGGCAGCTTGCTGAGAATCGCGTTTCCATACCCTCCCACGGTAAGCTGCACGTTCAGTTGGTAGGCGGAATGCGGCAACCCCAACAGCTCGCTCAATCGCTCCGCTTGATGATCCTTGTGCGAACGCGGGACCCCGCGATCCACCTCCTGCAACAAGACCACGTCCGGAGCGCAATGCTGGATCGTTTCCACAATCCGCTCCAAGCGATACCGTCGATCGATCCCCCCAATCCCCTTATGGATGTTGTACGTCATCAACCGAAAGTGCATCGGCGAAACCCTGGTTCGGGCCGGAGCGAATCAGAACAGTACTTACGGTTACGACTCAAAGCAAGGGGCTCATCAGGCGCATCAAGTTCTCAGTGACCCGCGCGGTGTACGGGCGTCGATTCCAGTCATCCAACGTCAACCGAGTCGACTGGGAAATGTAGCTTTCGTGCAACTGGTGCAGCTTTTCAGCAAACTCTGAATCGAAAATGAACAACGCGACTTCGTAGTTCAGCCACAGGCTCCGCATGTCCAGGTTGACCGTGCCGAACATCGAAATTGAGCGGTCCGCCAGAATCGACTTGGTGTGCAGCAGCCCCTCGCGGAACAGGTAGAGTTCAACGCCCGACATCAGCAATTCATCGTAGTACGAACGGCTGGCGTAGCGGGCAAAGACCGAATCGACTTTTTCTGGCACGATCAATTGCACGCGGACTCCTCGTTCAGCGGCCAGCCGGATCGCCCGCAACAAGGAATCGTCCGGCACCAGATAGGGCGTGGTGAGCGACAATTCGAAGTCGGCGGAATTGACCGCCTCGATGACCATGTGCAGCATGCCATCTTCGGTCTCACCAGGTCCCGACGGAAACACTTGGATATTGGCCGGTCCCGCCGCCGACTGCAGTTTCAGGCCGGCGTCCTGGATCACGCCTTGCAGAGTTTCGCGAGTCTCCAGCAACCAATCGCCGACGAACGTCGCCGCCAACAAGCTTACGGCCGAACCTTCCAGCCGGACCATCGCATCGACCCATTCCCCCACCCCCGCATCTTGCTTGAAGAACCGTGGATCGACCAGGTTCATACTGCCCGTCCAGGCTACCGAACCATCGACGACCACGATCTTGCGATGCAGTCTCAAATCGGTGCGGCCCACGAAGGTGCGAAACAAGCTGACCGGTAGCGCCTGGGCCAACTGCACGCCCGCCTCGCGGAGTCGCTGTGGTTGAGGGCCGCGCCACCAGGGCCGGGCCCCCAACGCATCGATCAACAGCCGGCATTTGACACCGCGGCGGGCAGCGCGGATTAACGCCTCCAACACCTCGTCGGCGGCGCCCCCTGCATTCCAGATATAGAATTCCATCAACACACTGGTCTGCGCCGCGTCGACGTCTCGGCGAATCGCCGCCAATATTTCCTCAGTCTGCCGGTAAAGTTCCAACGAGTTACCACGGACCGTGGGGCAATTCGCCAATCGCCGTCCCAGGAGATCCAGCCGTTTCGCCGACGGATCGTGCTGGTCCCAATCGACGTCGGTGAGACGCCGCTGGGCCACCGCGTCCAAGATGACTCGGAAATCCGTCCGCATCGCGGCGATCGATTTGGTCCGCCGCTCGCCGATCCGCCGCTCGCCGACCAGGAAGTAAATCGCCGCCCCGCCGAATGGAATCAAGACGATCAACGTCAACCAGGCCAGGGCCACGCCGTGAGGGGGACGTCGCATCACAATCCGCAACGTCAGGCCGATCACCAGCAGCCAATGCGCCGCCGTGATGAGATAAGGTAGAAGCCAAACCGCCATGTCACTTGCTCTCGGCCCGCAGCACGCCGTCGATCACCGCATAAGCCTTTTCCCGGATCTCGTCGGGGAAGTCGTGGCCGCATTCCGGATGCACCACCTGCAGCTTGCTGTCGGCGCCGTACAAAGCATACACCGGACGAGCCGCCGCGACACAGGTGTCTACACTCTGCCAGCCAAAATTGTCGTCGTGGACCGGCGCGTTGACGAAGACCGCCCGGGGCGCCAATGCCCCCAAAAGCTCCGGAAAATCAAACGGGATTTCCTCCAGTTTCCCGCGGTAATCGGACATCCGCGGCATGTAGCGTAACTGGCACCAGCCTTTTCCGTAGTACCAATTGCGGACATCGCCGCCGTAGTAGTCGCGGAAAGAATCGAACCCGCAACTGCTGACGACTACGGAGATCCGTTCGTCCAACGCCGCCGTAAAAATTGCGTTGTGCCCGCCCAACGAATGCCCGATCGCGCCGAATCCGCGGCGGGTATCGACGTATGGTAAGGCGGCCAGTAACTCCAAGCCCCGGACGTTGTCCCAGATCCCCTTCAACGTCCCACTACCGTAGCCGAATTGTTCCAGGTTGGGCCAATAATTCGCCAGCAGAGGGTATGCGGGCGCCAACGTGACATAGCCTCGTTCGGCGAGTTCCGCCGCGTACGCCCGCTCCGGTTTTCCGCCTAGACCCACCACGACCTGGTGTCCGATTTCATGATCGGTCGGATGCAGACACAACACGGCCGGGACTTGGCGCTCTCCGGCCAATGCGTCCCGGGGAATACACAAATAGGCTGGGGTGGGCGCCCCGGCATCCGAACGGTAGGTGATCAGCTGCCGAACGTAGGCGCCGCAGTCGACCTCCTCCACCAGACGCTGCTCGAGAGGACCTCGCGTCCATTCGACGGAAGCCGTGCCGATGACCGACTGCATCCCGCGCAAAATTTCTTCGCGGCGTCGCTGCCATTTCTCGATCGAGTCAACGGCGGCGAGCGCCCCATCGCTCGGATGGTACTTCAGCAGATCGCGCGAATCCAATCGGCGGGTTTCTTGAGGCGATGCCGTTGCGATCGCCAGGCAACCAACGGCCGCGACGCTGAGGAATATTCGGAGGGTAACGCTGCAGAGCTTCACGATTGCGTTCCGGGGAACAGTTGGGGACAACTGTTCTACCATCAGAGTAGAACAATTGTCCTCAATTGTTCGTCTGGGGTTTACGCATTCGTACACAAGAACAGTTGGGGACAACTGTTCTACGATCAGGCAAACCATTCCGTAATCGCTTCGGCCTGCACCAGTTCGCGCGGTTGATTGAGATGGTTATTGACCATCGTCGCGGGATCGATCCCGAAGGCGTGGTAAATCGTCGCCAGCAATTGTTTGGGATGCACTGGGTTTTCTAGCGGCGCCGAGCCGGTTTTGTCCGATTTGCCGAAAACCAATCCGCGTTTGACCCCGGCGCCGGCCACCACCGCCGTATAGCAGTAGGGCCAGTGATCGCGGCCGTCGGCGTCATTGTCGTTGCCGGAGGTGCTGACGCCGCGTTGCGGACTGCGGCCAAACTCGCCGATCGCGATCACCATCGTTTCGGCCAACAGACCGCGGGTGTCCAGGTCCTCGATCAGCGTCGAAAAGCCGGCGTCGAACATCGGCGCCGACTGCGTCTTCATCCGTTTGCTTAGTTCTTTGTGCTGGTCCCAGGAGTGGTTGTCGCTGTTGGCGACTTTCGGCCAGACCACTTCGACGACGCGCGTGCCGGCCTCGATCAGGCGCCGCGCCAGCAGGCAGCTTTGGCCAAAGGTGTTGCGACCGTAGGCGTCCTTGAGCAAATCTGGTTCTCCCGAGAGATCGAAAGCCTGGCGGGCCTTTCCCGAAATCACCAGTTCAATCGCCCGGCGGTAATTGTCTTCCAGCTTGTAATTGGCAACGGCCTGTTCGATTTCGGGCGCCGCCTGGTTGACCAGTTCCCGCAATCGAGCGCGGCGGCTGAGCCGCAACGAGAAGACATCGGGACGCAGCTCCAAGTCCTCGACTTTGATCCGCGACATCTTCTCCATATCCATGTCATCCCCCTCAGGGAACAGCGTGTACGGATCGAATTCCTTGCCCAGAAACCCGGCAGTCCCTCCTTTGCCCACGACGTTGCTCTCCTGGAGTGGTCGCGGCAGCATCACAAACGGCAGCATCGGCGACTCGATCGGCCGGAGCCGGACGATATTCGAGCCGAAATTCGGGAAGTCTTTTGGACTGGGGGGCTCCAGTTGCCCGGACGGACTGACGTTGTCCGTCGTGTAGCCCGTCATCATTTGGTAAATCGCCGCGGTATGGTTGAACAGCCCGTTCGGGGTGTAGCTCATCGAGCGAATCATGGTGAAACGATCGTTCAGCTGGGCCAGCCGCGGCAAGTTTTCCGTGAACTGCACGCCCGGGATCTTGGTCGAAATCGGCTGGAACACGCTGCGAACGTTGTCCGGGACATTCTCTTTCGGGTCCCACAGATCCAGATGGCTGGGACCGCCTTGCAAGTAGACCAGGATGATGCTCTTAGCGTTGTTCCAGCCCGGCGAATTGCCGCTGCGGGGACGGCCGGCGTTCGCCTGTTGCAAGCCAAATAGCGAGCCGAGGGTCAACCCGAGGACTCCCGAGCCGCCGACGCGCAGGATATCGCGGCGGCTCATTCCGAGGTGACGATCGCACAAATCCCGTCCGGGGAATCCTTGGATCGATAGCATGTTGAACTCCTGGTTGCGATCAATGGTTGAACAGAAACGAGGGGCTGTTGATCAGGGCCCAAGCCAGATCTTCGGCCGCGGTCTGTCGTCGGTCGGCAAGCTGAAGCGTGCTGAATTCGACATTCTTTTTTAGCCGTTGCAGTTCTGCGGGTTCGCCGGTCGGCTGGCGCATTTTTTCCAATTTCGATTCCAGTTGGACAAGCTCTGGATGTTTGGCCAAGGGCTGTTGGGCCATCGCCAACTCGGCTTGCAGGCCGGCCAGTTGATCGTCGACTTTGGCCAGGTAGTTCCGCAGGGGCTGTCGGGCCAAATCGGAACGGGACTCGGGCGGCGTCCGGAGCAGCGCCGCGAATTCTTCCGGCAAACCCAACTCGACCGGGCCATCCTCCCCGCAAACCGACAGACGGAAACAGGCCAGCTGGTGTCGATCGGGATAAATGCTCTCCAGTTCCACGAGCAGTGAACCGGTCCCGGTCAATTCGATGGGTTGGGCCAGTTGCAACACAGCCCAATGAATGGTTTGGCCGCGTGGGTGAACGGCCCAGCCGTTTTCGGGTCGTCCGCGAGTACCATCGATCATCGCGGCGGCGGCGAAGCCATTCTGCGCGAAATCGGATTCCGCCGAAGCAAATTTTACCGATTGCCACTCGGCGGCGCTCGTGGCCGGCCGAAATTGCAACGTCAACTCATTGACGACGAAGTTTCCATTGCTGGGGAACCCCGGGCCGCTGCTCTCCAAACTTGGATCGGTTAAAACCTCCAATCGCAACGCGGTGATGCGGCGCAGACCGGTGCGAGCCGTAATGCGGTAAGTATCCGGTCCCGGAGAGTCCTGCACGACGATGCGGCGATCGGGCCGGGTGGAGAACTTGCTACCCGCAGTGCTCGCGAACTCGACGGGCTCCACGGGGAGCCAGGCCTGGCGCGGAAGCGGCGTATTGGCCTCCCAGGCTGTCACTTGTTCCGTCAGCTTCGCTTCCGCGCCGCGAATGGAGCCTTCCAACGAAGCGATCCGCTCTGCGCGTTCCCCCGCCATCCGCTCGATCTCGGGTTGCAGGCGGACCTGGGCGGCGGACAATTCTTGCTCCAGTTGGGCGACCGCCGCCAGGCGGCGTTCTTCCACAGCGGGGCGTTCCGCATCGAACTTCGCCTGCAATTCCGCCAACTGGGAGGTGAGTTGCTGGTGATCTTGTTCGATCGAATTCCAAACGAGCTGGATTTCTGTTTTTTCCTGTTCGCTGGGTTGTCGGTTGAGGATCCGCAGATAAAGGGACTCGATCAGCCGGCCGTCGTCGGGCTCGGCCGCGACCAATTTGTGCAAGGAGTTGTCCGAATTCCCGAGTGCGGTTGCGACGACCGGCCCGGTGGCCAGCGCCAAAACGGGTCCCAGCGGCAAATCGCTCCGACGCTCGCACTCGCAGACGCTCTCTCGCGGGGGGCGTCCCAGCGCCGCCAGGAATCCGTCGGGGGTCTGGATGCCCGAGTCGGGGAGTTGGGTCGCCCGCGTTCCAGGAGCAACCCCTGGAAAATTCGGCTCGACTCCCAAAACGAAATGGATCGCATCGTAGACGACTTCGGCGGGAAGCCGCCGCGGCATCGCGTGGGAGAAATGAATCGCGTCGTCGACGTTGTACGGATTTGTCGCCACGGACAACTGATAGGTGCGGGAGCGGCAGATCAAGCGCATCAGATGCCGCACATCGAAACCGCTGGACGTAAATTCCTCAGTCAGGTAGTCCAATAATTTCGGATTCGACGGGGGATTGCCGGCACGGATATCGTCGGTCGGTTCGATCAATCCTTTGCCCAACAGATAACTCCAGACTCGATTCGCGTAGCTGCGGGCGAAATACGGGTTCTTGGGACTGGTGAGCCAAGTCGCAAGTTGTTCGCGGCGCGTCGTTCCGTCCGGCAGTTTGACGTCGACGGGAAAGGGAAACTGAGGGGGCGTCACTGCGCCGGTTCGATCGTGGGTGACCTCGCCGGCGGGGGCATCCGAAATGAATTCGTAGAGCGCCCGCGAGGGCTCGACGTCGGTCCCTCCCACGCGCTGATCGTTGCTGGCAGGATCGTCCGCCAAAGCGACTTGGGCAAAGTAAGCCGCCGTCTGGTAGTACTGATCCTGCGTCCATCGTTCGAACGGGTGGTCATGGCACTTGTTGCAATTGAAGCGAACCCCCAAGAACAGGTGGGTGGTGCTCTCCATAATATTGGTCGGGGTGCGGAGGACTTTCGTGTAGGCGGCGGGCGGGTTCTCTCGATTCGAACCGCTAGCGGCCACGATCGCCCGCACAAACTGGTCGTAGGGGAGATTCGATTCGATCTGTGCCCGAATCCAATTTCGAAACTCGGCGGCTCCCGTCCCGCCCAGGAAGCGACTATTGACCAGCAACAAATCCGCCCACTTGTTGGTCCAGTAGTCGACAAAGGCCGGGCTGCCGATCAACCGGTCGATCAAGCTATTGCGTTTTTCCACCGACGGGGCGCCGTCCGCCAGAAAAGCCTGGACCTCGTCCGGCGTCGGCGGCAGGCCGGTCAGGTCCAAGTACACTCGCCGAATGAACTCGACATCGCTGCAAAGGTCCGCGGGGGCGATCTTCATTTCGCGCCACTTGGCGGCCGCCAATTCATCGATTTGATTGGCGGCAGGAACATCTTCCCACACGAAACCACTGCGGTCCCCCATCACCGAAAATTCGGCGACGGTGTAGTTCCCTTCGTAACGCACCAGCACGGGGGCCGAGCCCCGGCGTTTGGCCGTTGCTAGTCCGCCGGCGTCCACCGACAAGACTTCCGTATCTCCACTCTCGTAAAATGCCAGCCGCGTAACGTCGCGGGCGGCGCCATCGCTAAATCGTGCGACGATTCTCAATTGTTGGCTGGAGCCGATCGACTCGATCGTGCGCTTCGCCGGATAGACCTCGATCGAGGTCACGCGCGGCGCCGCCTGGTCGAGATCGGCCCCGCGAGTGATCCACTGCCGGACCAATTCGTACTCGGCGGACCCGGCGGGCAAGACGACGCCCCCGACATGCGGGACGACGCCGCTGGCTTTGGCGATCAGCAAGCTATCTTCCGGCGAGGCCCGATTGATCCGCCGCGCCCGCAAGTCGTCGGTGAACGCGCGAACATCGGCCAACGGATCGTAACCTCGCAACGACAATTTGAAACCGTTCTTGCCTTGGGCCGAGCCGTGGCAGGTCCCCGCGTTGCAACCGACCTTCGTCAGGATCGGATTGACATCCTGGATAAACGTCGGAAGCGTCGGCGCCGTCACCTGTTCGACGACGACCGGGATTTGCACGCTGCGCCCTTCCCAGCGGATGGTGAGTTGATCGGTCCCGTCGGCCAGCGGGCGGATGCGTCCGCGATGATCGACGGCGACTCGCTGCTGCCCGGCCTGGAAATCGACATGCCGCGTCAGATCAAACGATTCTCCGCTCGTGGACTTACCTGTTACCACCAGCTGCAGTTCAGACGCCGGTCCGCGCAAGACAACCTCGGGTGGAGCCACCGTGAGCTCGACCACCTGCTCCGCAGTGACGGTCGCGGGATCAGGCTGCGATTCCTGCGTGGTTGCCGGGCTGGAAATCTGCCACGCGGCCGACTGGACTCCGCCTTCCACCATCGGGAAAGGGCTCCAACGACGCAATAGCTCACCGGTTTGCGAATCGAGCAAAAACAACTCGCCCGCATCTCCGGCGGCCACGATCTGCTGTCCGCTGGGAGCAAAACATGCTGCATAAAAGCCGGAGTCGGAGCTCTCAAAGTTCGACTGCGTCGTGACATTCGCCGTCCGATATTCTTCGACTCGCGCGTTTTCCTCCGGTGTGCGCGTCGTGATCACCTTTTCCATGATCTTCTTGAGGTCCTCCGGCATCTCCGCATCCGACTGGTAGCGGAAGACCTTGAGTTGTCCGCGGCGGTCCAAGCAGCTGGCCGCCAGAATCTGCTGTCCATCCGCGGAAATATCGACCGCTTGGATCCGCCCTGCAAGCGCCGGGAACTGGCGAATCAAATTGGCGTCGTCGCCGATTACACGTTTGGTGATTCGGTAAATCCGGTAGACCCGCGGGACGCCGTCGGCCCCACCCACCACGACTTCGTCGCGTTGCGGGTGCGAGACGATGGCCGCCAATCCACCCTTGAGCGCGCCCGGCGTGATCGACGTCACGTTGTCGACGAAACGATTCGTCGCGACCTCCGTCAGTTTCGTCGTCATGTCGCGGCCGACCGAAATCAAATGCGAACCGTCCAACGAAAAGCCGACATCCAAAACCCAATCGTTGTGGGCGCCTTGATACAGAATCTGAGCGCCCGTAGCCGCATCGATCATCCGCACCGTGTTGTCCGCACAACCAAAAGCAATCCCCGCAGAATCCGGCGACCAGCAACTGCCGAACAGAGTGTCGCTGGTCAGGGGGACCGAGCGGACTAGTTTCCGATCGGCGACGCTCCAAATCTGCAACTCGCCGAACAACCCTGGCTTACCCCCACTGACGAGTAGCTTGCTGCCGTCGGGGGAGAATTGCACCGACTCGATGCGCTGCGACAGACCGACCAGCCGGGCCGCTATCGACCAGTCGGAAGTCGACAACAGAAAGACTTCGTGGAATCCGCTGACCGCCAGCAAGGAACCGTCGGGCGAAAAATCCAGCGCCGTGATCACCGGCCTGTTCGAGTACACCGGGGGATGTTCCGCATCGATTGGGTCGGCGGCGCGGCCCGAGTCATCGCGCGCCCCTTCGGCGATCCAATTCCGGATCAATTCGATCTCCGCGGCGCTCAGCGGATCTCCCTCTTCGGGCATCGCGGCTGTTCCGTCCGAGTCGGGCTGAATCTGTTCCAACAAGTAGCTTTCGTCCGGCTTGCCCGGAACCACGCCGGAAAGCTCGCTGTCGCCTGCGGACAGCAGGCCAGCATGGTGGGTCATGACGTAGCCGCCATGATCGCCGGCGGGCTGGTGGCATCCCCAGCACTTCGCCCGAAAAATAGGCTCGATTTGTTGGCGATAGCTAATCGGACCGGCGGTTTCCTGCCCTTCGGCGGAAGCGACTATCAAGACCGCTGCCAACAGGCCAATCCACCAAGTGCATATCCCAAAACCGGCCGGCCCCCTCACCCTGCCCACTCCCCCGAAACGCGGGAGAGGGTAATGGGATAGGCACAAAGTTCCAAACGACTTCAATTGCATTTTTTTGGGATCCCAGTCATTGGTTCAGAACAGGCATCCAGCCCACTGCTCTCAATATACCATAGGTCCGCCCCTCGCCGACGCCGGAAAACGCGTGGGTTACCGTCGAAATCGGAAAACCAAGGGCTGGTGATTCTCAGAGTCAGGAGGGTACCGTAAGATCGAGCGAAAACGCACAGCAATTACGAATGGAGACCACGATGGCCGCGTCCGCAGATCGTCGCTCGCCCCAAGTCGATGTTTACATCGCCAAGTCTCCCGCGTTTGCTCAACCGATATTGAACCATTTGCGCGAGCTGTTCCATCGCGCTTCGCCGCTGATCCAGGAAGAGATCAAATGGGGCTGCCCCCATTTTGTACACAAGGGGATCGTCGGAGGGGTTGCTGCGTTCAAACAACATGTGGGACTTGGTTTCTGGAAAAGCAAGTTGATGAAGGACCCCGCCGGCTTGTTTAGCAACGACCCCAAGGCCAGCATGTGCTCAGCGAAAATCCGGTCGCTGGATGAACTTCCCGGGGACAAGGTCTTTTTGAGTTATGTGCGTGAAGCGGTCGCCCTGAACGAAGACGGCGTCAAGTTGCCGATGCAAAAGAAAGCACGGCCAACCCTGCCGACTCCGGCCTATCTGCGAACGGCGCTCAAGTCCAACCCGGCCGCCGCGGCCACCTTCGCCAAACTCGCCCCGAGTCACCGCCGCGACTACATCGAGTGGCTCATCGAGGCCAAGACGGATGCGACGCGTCAGAAACGTCTGGCAACCACCTTGGAATGGCTGGCCGCAGGCAAGCGTCGCAATTGGAAGTACGAACGCGCTGCATCCGCCAGCCCTGCGCCCCGTGCGAAAACTGCAGCGAAAAAGGAAAACGGCAAATCGCAACGCGCCGTCGCTCCCTCACCCTCCGCTCTCACCCGCCGCGCGGCAGAGGGAAAGAAGAAAGGCTCGCAGCCAGCCGCGAAACGGACATCGCGTGCATGAACCACGAATTGCTGATCTACCTGACCCTTGTCCCGATTCTGGGAGTCGTCGGACAACTGCTCGCGTATTGGAGCCGGCTCCCCTCCATTCTGCTGCTGCTGGTGCTGGGGGTACTGCTGGGGACGTTTCTCAGTCCGGACGTAATGTTCTCCCGGCTGGCGCCCGACGCGACCCAAGGGTCATCGCTCGCTGCGCAAATCCTGGCCCCGATCATCTCGCTGTCGGTCGCAGTGATTCTGTTCGAGGGAGGATTGTCGCTGCGATTGTCCGAGCTGAAGACCTCCGGACGCGTCGTCTTTCGACTGGTCGTTTACGGCGTGCTGATCACATGGGTCTTGGCGACGTTGGCGGCGATTTTTCTCTTGGGGTTTGATTGGCGCTTGGCCACGTTGCTCGGCGCGATCTTGACCGTCACCGGACCGACCGTGGTGGCGCCGATGCTGCGCTATATTCGGCCGAACAAGAAAATCTCCGCGATCGTCAAGTGGGAGGGGATCGTGATCGATCCGGTCGGCGCGATTCTGGCCGTCCTGGTCTACGAAAACTTTTTCCACGGCGAAGATCAAATGTTCAGCGGTGGGTCGCTGAAGATCGTCGTTTTGACGCTGGCCTGCGGTATCGTGTTGTCCGGGATCGCCGCCCTATTGATTGTCGTGATGATTCGCCGGTTCCTGATCCCCGAATATTTGCAGGGCTTCGCCTTTCTGGGGTTGGCGATCGCCGTGTTCACCCTTTCGAATTTCATCAGCGACGAGGCCGGATTGGTTTCGGTCACTCTCCTGGGAGTGATCGTGACCAACCAGAGGTGGGTCGGGATCGAACACATCATCGAGTTCAAAGAGAATCTGCGCATCTTTTTGGTCTCGGGATTGTTCATCGTCCTGGGTTCGCAACTCCGGCTTGGCGAAATCGCGGGACTTGGCTGGCCGATTCTGCTGTTCCTGGCTGCTTTGATCTTCTTGGTGCGACCGGCGGCGGTATTTGCATCGCTGCAAGGGACCGACACCACGTGGCGGGATCGCTTGTTCCTGGCGTTCCTGGCGCCCCGAGGCATCGTCGCCGCGGCGGTGACCAGCGTCTTCGCCTTGCGGATCGCGCACTTGGACTCCACGTTCGTTCCTCCCGAGCAACTGGCGCAGTTGGTCCCGGTCACCTTCACCGTGATCATTGGAACCGTCGCCTTTTATGGGCTCACGGCGGCCCCATTCGCCCGTCGCCTGGGGTTAGCCGACGCCAACCCGCAAGGCGTCCTGTTCGTGGGCGCCGAGCCGTGGGTTCGCGACTTCGGACAGACCTTGCGAAAGTCCGGGTTGAACGTCGCGTTTGTCGACACGAACTACGCCAATATTGCCGCGGCCAAAATGGATGGTCTCCTGGCGTATTGTGCCAGTATTTTATCCGAGCACATTCCCGACGACGTCGATTTCGCCGGCCTGGGAAAACTGATGGCGGTCACGCAAAACGACCTGGTGAATACACTGGCCACCAAGACGTTCGCACATTACTTCGGCAAGAAGAATGTCTATCAGATTCTGCCCAGCACTCGCACCAGCGGGCGGCGCGTCGATCTGCCGGGAAGTGCTCGGGGGCGGACGCTATTCAAAGAGAACATTCACGATCGAAGTCTCGCCGAGATGTATGCGGCAGGCGCCCGTTGCAAGGCCACGCGACTGTCGCCGGAATTCAGCTTCGAGCAATTTCGCGAAAGGTACGGGGAGAATCACTTGTTGCTCGCCGTTCTGGATGCGGCCGGCAAACTCCAGATCGCCGCCACCGATCAGACGCTCAAGCCAGCCGCCGGGTCCGTCGTGATCGCCCTGGTGAACGAGTCGCGTTCCTAACCGCTTCGCGATAAATGAGCCGCCGTCGGCCGGAACAAGTCGTCGACGTGCCGGCGTCCCCATGACGCACACTGGTCGTTGGCAAACCCAATTCTGAACGGCGAAGAGAACAGTTGAGGACAACTGTTCTACCATCAACGTAGAACAATTGTCCTCAATTGTTCCGGCTGCGAAAAGAACACGAACTGTTGAGGACAACGGTTCTACATGGCGGGATCCGCTCGAAATGGAAAATACTCATCGAGCGGCGCGGCGGCCAACTCCACCAGAAAACCTCCGATCCGCTCGACCAGCAACTCCATCAATTGGCGCCCTTTCTCGGCGGTCGCCGCGCGAGGGTCCCCGGAACCGGTGCTTTCGGTCAGCAAATGCCAAGGGCGTGTGATCGAGACCCAGCCTTTGTTGAGCGCTTCCAAGCAGAAGGGGCGCGTCCGCCCGTCGGCGGCTTGGAGCGTGCCTGTCGTATCCCGCGCGACCGACTGCGGGAAAAACGCCAGCGCCAACGAAGTCTCCATCTCGCCGGCGTGATCATCGCGCTTCTGAAAAATTTCGTCGTAGCGGTCAGCGATCAACTGATACCAATTGCATAGAAACAAGTGCACGGGGGTCGCCCCGCTCAGTTCCCGCAGCACCGGCTTAAAGTCGTTCCCACCGTGGCTGTTCAACAAGACCATCTTCCGAATTCCGGCGTCGGCCACCGACTGGACGATATCGGAAATGACTTGCGTCAGTGTGCTGGGATTCAAGTTGATCGCCAGCGGCAAGCGGCGCATATTGGTTTCGGTCCCGAAAGGGATCGTCGGCAGCAAGACCACGCGAGCTCCCCGTTCTGCGGCGGCTCGGCAACAGTGCTCGCCGATCGCCATCGCCTCGAAGAGGTCGGTCCCGTACGGCAGGTGAAAATTGTGCGGCTCGGTTGCGCCGAGCGGCAGCACCGCGACTTCGTAATTCGCCTCGCGGACCTGTGCGTAGTTTGCGGTGGATAGATTCCAGGGTTGAAACATGGTGGTGGCTGATTGGACTGAAAAACGATCGGCATTGTTGATGTTCGCGCGGGCCAAAAGCTACTGGTCGTCGGTACCCTCCCGGTTGCCATTACGGCGATTGCTCTGCGACCGCGCGTCCAATCTCGCCCGAGTCATCCGCTCCCGCAGACCGCCTTCCTGAAGAAACGCTTGTTCCATCGCGCGAATCTGTTGGTCCAGTAGATAGTTTGTTTGGTGAATGAGACAGATCAGGATGTTGGCCACCACCGGTGCGGATCGGGATTCGATAAAGGTCCTATAGGTCTCATAGGACACATTCTTGTCCGCACCCAGCTTTCGCACAAATAGGGCTTCGCGAGAGTCCTTACCCCAGAGGGACGCACCGCGAACCCGCAGGTAATCGCGATAATCTTCCAATAACTCTTCCAAGCTGGCGCGTGCTACGTTGGTTAATTTGATTTCAGCTTCTTTGGAGGTGGCCGAAGCCATCTTGATTGTCGTCGATCACGGCCTCGTCGGACAGTCTCCGCGGCCAATCGATTGTGGTCCCCTTAGTGCCTAACCGAAAACCGGCCGACCCCATCACCCTGTCCTCTCCCCCGAAACGGGGTAGAAGGTAATGGGATAGGCTCTTAGTACGTCATTGCGTTATCTTCCCAACGACACAATACAGCGACCCGGTTAGGATGATGCCCCGGCAATGCGGGTCAATCGCACCGTAGGGGCCGATCAATTGCCGGACCGCCTCGTCGGCGGATTCTAGTTTCAGCGTGTTTCGGCCCGATTGAAGAAAACTCCGCAAAAAGTTCAAATGAACAAAGGTCGCATTGCGACTTTGCCGGCCACTGAACGCGACGTACGATTGTCCATGATGCGATCCACCCTCAGAACTCATGCGCAGGCCTGCCAGGATGTCGAGGAACTTATCGCGGCCCAACAGCCGGAATTGGTCGAATTGCGGCGGGAATTGCACCAGCATCCCGAACTGTCAGGGACCGAGTTTCAGACGACGATTCGGTTGGCAGAATACCTCCGCCGCCATGGCGTGCCTGTCGAATTGCACTCGCAACAACGCGGCTTCTCCATCGATATTTGCGACCGCCACGCTTCGGCCGATTCCCCGATGGTCGGTTTGCGCGGCGATATTGACGCGGTCGGGATCCAAGACTGTAAGACGGTCTCTTACCACAGCCGAAACGCCGGGGCGACGCACGCTTGCGGGCACGACGTACATTCCTCCGCGTTGTGCGGGGCGGTGGTGGCGCTCCATCGGTTAGCCGAACGAGACCAAATGCCGCATGGCTTTCGGGCTCGAGCGGTCTTTCAACCTGCCGAAGAAAACGCGACCGGCGCGGCCGAGATGATCGAGCGCGGTGTGCTGCAGGGGGTGGAGGCCATTTTTGCGATGCACGTCGATCCCTCCCGACAGCTGGGCCAAGTCGGCTTAAAATCAGGCGTCAATTCGGCGTTTTGCGATGAACTTCACGTTCGAGTTCAGGGGCGCGGGGGGCACGCAGCCCGCCCGTTTGAAACGCTCGATCCCGTCGCTGCGGCCGCTCAATTCATTACCACGGCGTACGGCGTGATACCCCGCGCGGTCGACAACCGCGAAGCGCTGGTGCTGACGTTTGCCGCGATCCACGGTGGGATCACGCCGAACGTGATCCCCGACGAGGTGACGATTTTGGGGACGATGCGGAGCCTGGAAAAGAACTCCCGCGACGCCGCGATCCAACGGTTGCACGCCGTGGCCGACGCGATCGGCGCCGCCACGGGGACGAAGATCGACTTCAAGATTACGGTGCATTGTCCGGCCGTCGACTGCGATCAAGCGCTGGTGGAGATCGCCTGGAATGCCTGCGAACGGGTGGTGGGAGCGGACGGGCTCCAGAGGATCCCCAAACCGAGCATGGGTGGGGAAGACTTTGCGTTTTATCTGCAGCATGTTCCCGGGGTCATGGCCCGCATCGGGTGCTCCGATCCGGCGGGCAAGCCGCATCCCCTACACAGCTCCCACTTTGATTTGCACGAGGGCGTCATCGAGATCGGCTCGAAGTACCTGGCGTTGGCCGCCTTGCACTGGCACGCGAATCAACAAAATCGCTATGCCCATTAGCCGGTGGATTGGGACTTATGAACTGGTCGCTCGACTCCTGGCGCGCTAAGACGGCTCGGCAACAACCCGAATACCCGGATGCGGACTCGCTGCAAGCTGCGATTATCCGCCTGCAGACCCTTCCGCCGCTGGTGACCAGCTGGGAAATCGAGCATCTCAAGTCGCTGTTGGCGGCCGCGGCCGCCGGCCGCGGGTTTCTCCTCCAGGGAGGCGATTGCTCTGAGCAGATCGATGAATGTTCGACCGAGTCGATCGTGCGGCAGCTGAAAATTCTGATGCAAATGGGCCTGGTGATGGAATATGTCGGCCGACGGCCTGTAGTCCGCATGGGGCGAATCGCCGGCCAGTACGCCAAACCCCGTTCCGACACCGTGGAAACCCGCGACGGCGTGAGCCTACCGGTGTATCGCGGGGATATCATCAACCGCAGCGGGTTTTCCCTCAACGACAGGCAGGCCGATCCGGAATTGCTGATCCGCGGATACGAACGCGCTGCCCTCACGCTGAATTTCATTCGCGCCTTGGCGAACCATGGTTTCGCCGATGTCCACCACCCCGAAAACTGGGATTTGGCGTTTGCGGACGACTCTCCGTACCGCGACAAGTACCAGGTCATCGTCGATTCGATCTCGCGCGCTCTGCAATTCGTGGAAATGGTCCTGGACCGTGCGCTGATGGACCATCGCGGCGTCGAGTTGTTCACCTCGCACGAAGGGCTGCACCTGGTGTATGAGCAGGCACAGACGCGTCGCGTTCCCCGCCGCGACGGCTTTTATAACTTGAGTACTCATTTCCCTTGGATCGGCAACCGCACCCGACAAGTCGACGGAGCCCACGTCGAGTATTTTCGCGGAATTCAAAACCCGATCGGGCTCAAGATCGATTCGAACATCGACGGTCCGGAACTGAATCGCCTGTTGGAGATTCTCAATCCCCATAATCAACCGGGCCGTATCACCTTGATTCATCGGATCGGTGTCGACCGGTTGGCGGAGCACCTGCCCCGGTTAATCGATGTCGTGCAGCGTCGAGGGTGGAACGTGCTTTGGTGCTGTGATCCGATGCACGGCAACACCTACACGACGCCGACTGGGCAAAAAACTCGCGATTGCGCCAAAATCCTGAGGGAACTTAAGGAGGCGTTCGAAATCCATCGTACCCACCGGTCGCGGCTGGGTGGTGTGCATCTCGAGTTGACCGGAGAGAATGTCACCGAATGCATCGGAGGATCCCGCGGGGTGCGCGAAGCGGACCTGGCCAAGAACTACAGGAGCGTCGTCGATCCTCGGCTCAATTACGATCAGGCGATGGAGATTGCCTTCTTGATCGCAGAGCAAATGGCGCTCGACCCTGTCCAGCCAGGACTGTCGAACCTCTCTTAACAACTTGTATCGCGCGTGGGACGGCCACACACGACCATCAGCCGATAGGCGCTAGCCTCGGTTTCTGGCGCGTGACCGACAACTTGAATCGCACGTGTGACGGCCACACACGACCATCAGCCGATAGGCGCTAGCCTCGGTTTCCGGCGCGTGACCGACAACTTGTATCGCGCGTGTGACGGCCACGCACGACCATCAGCCGATAGGCGCTAGCCTCGGTTTCCGGCGCGTGAACGACAACTTGAATCGCGCGTGTGACGGCCACACACGACCATCAGCCGATAGGCGCTAGCCTCGGTTTCCGGCGCGTGACCGACAATTTGTATCGCGCGTGGGACGGCCACGCACGACCATCAGCCGATAGGCGCTAGCCTCGGTTTCCGGCGCGTGAAGAAACCGAGGCTAGCGCCTATCGGCTGAGGGGTTCTCGGCCGCGATCGACGCAGGGCCTTAGGTTGTAGGCCGGAATAGGTCTTCGCGGTTCCGGCAACATGGCAAACAGCGTTTCACCGCGCCGCGTGCGTCAACTGTACGGTCCGGTACACCACGCGTTCGACGCGAAAGCCGATCCGTTCATAGAGCCGAATAGCGGCTTCGTTCTTGGCAGTGACTTCTAAGGACACGGCCCGATGCCCTACCCGCCGAAACCCGTGCAAGGCCAGCGCCAACAGATGCGTTCCCAATCCGTGATTGCGATGGCCTGGGATCACGCCGACGTTTTGAATGCTCCCCGTTCCGTCCGACTCACGCATCCCTTGAATCGTCGCCACGGGAAATGCCGGTTGCCGCTTGTCGATCGACTGCACCACCAGCCAGGTTGCCGACGGAACGAAGTTATTTTGGCTGGCGATATCGCGCATCAATTGTTGGCAGCCTGCGGGGGTCGCCAAGCTCGCAAACACCAAGGCATCCAGTTCGTTCTGAAAGCTGGCATACTTGGCGGCCGCATGCAGATCCAACAATCGCATATGCCACGGAAGCTGCTGGTACGGAGGAGCCAATCGCGGGATCGGCGGTTGGTCGCCGACAAGTTCGATCCGCATCCGGTAGCGCTTGAGGTGCACGATCGACATCGCCGCGGACTCGTCAAGAATACAGCTGAAATCGCCCGGGGGGCTCGAAGGCAGCGCGATAATACGCGATGTGCGGCCAGTCCGTCTCGACTTCCCAGGTCAACGCCACAACATCGAACCGAATTGCCGCCTGGAGTAAGCGTTTCGCTCGCAGAAAATCGGTGGCCGCCAGCGCGATATGGCGTTGCTTCGTCTCGTCGACTGCTTCGGCGCCGCTCCCCGCCACGTCCGAACTCCGCGTTTTGACTTCGACAAACACAATAACGCGACCATCCACTGCAATCAGATCGATTTCGCCGTGCTGCGTCCAATACGAATGCGCGATGATCGTAAGTCCCCGAGCTCGCAGGAATCGCCGCGCGACCCACTCCCCTTTCAGCCCGAGAGAATAGGGTCGAATCGCAAACTTGAGTCGCAGAAAAAGCCGATCCCACCACCGCAAGCTGTGTGGCACGTCAAGTCCACCGGTTACTGACCGCCTCCGGCAGGCGGCGTCGGTTCGGGGTTCGAAGGTTGTTCGAGATTCAACGGTTGGTCGTCGGTCGGAGACGGCGACCCGTCCGGAGCACCTTCCGCCGGTCCGGCATCGCCCGGTTGCGTCAAGCGAATGTCTGGGACGTCTGGCAACGCCTCACCCGGGGCCGGTCCGACGACGTCAAAGTTGTACGCGTCGAATTCGGCAAAAAAGTCGGCTTCTTTCGCCAGGTTGCATCGCATTTGCCCCCGTTCTGCCAGATCGCGAAAAGGTGATTCGGGGTGGTTCTGGATCAATTCACGATACAGTTCGTTGGCCATTGCCGGATCCGCCAATGTCTCCGTCACGTACGCCAATGAATACTTAGCTTGCTGAAATAACAAATCATCCTTCGGCAGGTTCGAATCGATGATGGCCCGATATCGGTCGCGGGCTCGCTCGAGGTCCTTCTTGGCCGCTTCCCGGTCGGTGAGCCATTGTCCCAAGCCCCGTTCGGCATACATGTCGCCCGCGACCTGGCTGGCGGTCACGCCCGCACGTGTGTTGGCGAATCGCTCGCTGACATCGGTCAAACCGTCGGGCGAGCCGCTCCCCAAGGACTCATAGAACGCCCGGTTGAACTCGTCCCATTGTGTGGATACGCGGCTTTCCCGTCTGGAATTCCATAGGCCGTACCCCAAGATCCCTAGCAAAACAACGCCGACGCCGATCAATAACGGTTTGACGTACGGGATCCACTTCGCCAGCGGATCGATTTCCGCTTCCGTGCCTGGGGAAATGGGCGGATTCGCCGGCTTGCGGCTATTCTGAATGCTCATGCAATTTCGACTCTATAAATACGGCGAAGATGCTAGAAATCTTAGCGTTTTTACCGGGGCTCGGTCAATACGAGACATCAGCCCGGCGAGGTCGCAGGCGGCAGCGAAGCGGCCGGCGGCGACGTGGGCTCGATACTCCCAGGCAATCCGCTCGGCTTGGCCAGTTCCAGCTCGTGCAAAATCATGATCTTTTGCCAGATTTTGCGGGAGAGGCCGGTCGTCAAACTTTCCACGTCATTGACCGACTGAATCGTGACTCCGTCGTCAAACCGCTGGACGTACAACGCGGCAATCTTTCCCACCAGCGACAACATCTCGGAACAATAGTCGAGATATCTCTTCAACTGGAATAATGTCATGTCCAGCTTGGGGGAGGCGCCCCGTCCAAAAGCCGACTTGTGCATCAACCGCTCCGGGTCTTTCGTCAGTTGATGCATATCGATGATATGGGCCAGCGAGCGCAACTCATGCACCGCCTGCAACGCCCGCGTCCGTTTGATCCGAGTCTCCAAACGAGCTAAGAAAAATACCAGAGCCCCCAGAATCACTAGCTCGTTCAGACCCGCTTCCGAGACTTGGACAAATTCGGCGAAACTCAATCCGGCATCCCGTTTCCAGGTCACACTGATCGGCAACGCCACCAACAGCACAACGATCGCCAATATCAATGTGAAGCCGATGATTCGAAGCCACCAGATCGGTTTGGAAATCCACTGCGAACGGCGCGTCGATTGCTCGGCAATCTCCAACAGCTGCCCGCAAACCGAGGCCAAACTGGATTCGGGGAATCGCTCCAGAATCCGCAGCCGCAACGTACGGATCGTCTCCGTGATCCGCTCTGGAATCAAAATCTGTCGGGTCATGCCAATCCTCTTCACCTCAGTTCATTGCGCCGACGCCTCCGCGCGGGCATGCAACGGCCAGACCTTGTCCCAAAACACAGTTTCGCGTCCCATTGAGATCAGCCGCCTGGCGCTAGCCTGCGGTTTCCCGTGTTGGATGCGCGAAGAATCCGCAGGCTAGCGCCAGGCGGCTGATGTTCTGGGACAGAGCCTAGATCCAATCGAAATCCAGTTTTGGGCCGATGCCTAGTCTTCCCGCGGCGGCCATGGGAAAAAAGCACTCGTCCGCGCTTGGTATTTCGCATATTCCGGGCGCCGTTCTCGGATCGTACTTTCCAACAACCCGACCCCCGAGACTCGCAACAAAAGGTACGACATCGCAAGCGGGCTGGCAATCATCCACATGCCCCCGCCCACCGCTGCAATCAAATACAGCCCCCACCACACACAAAAATCCCCAAAGTAATTCGGGTGCCGGGTATACCGCCATAACCCGCGGTCCAGGACCCTCCCGCGATTGGCCGGATCGGCGATAAATTTCGCCAATTGCCAATCGCCGAACGTCTCGAACAGGAATCCGATCAGCCAAACACTCAACCCCAAGAAATCGAGCCAGGTCCACCCGGGCTGCTCACGATTCAACATCGCAACCTGCAGCGGCAGCGACACGAACCACAGGACTATGCTTTGTAGCCAGAACACCGTCCACAAGCTGATCCAACCAAAGCTCGAGCCATGCCGCTGGCGCATCGCCGCATAGCGACGATCTTCGCCATGCCCCCGGCGGCGCCGAAATAAATAGCCGGCCAGTCGCACTCCCCACAGGGTCGTGAGCGCCGCCAACAACCAATGCCGCGGCTCGATGGGAGACTTCCAGGCCGCCAGCGTCCAGACGATCAAGACAAAACCAAGTCCCCAAAACGGATCGATGATGCTGGCATCACGCAACTTCAGACTCACGAGCCAGAGAATGCTCATGAACAGCATCACGATCAACAAGGTCCCAACGAGTGCCATGGCGGTTGAGTGAATTTTAGATTCTCAAGTGCGGACCGGCGCCACGCTGGCCTTTCGGTTCGAAATCACGGGCGCCGCGGCCCGTTCGGCCAGCTCCATCAGATAATGCGACACGTACCATTCCGTTCCCCGACCGTATCCAAACAACTCCGAAACCGCCAGAAAGAACATCCGCCAGCGCTGATACCATCGGCGGGCCTGCTGTCGTCCGTAGACGTCGGCCAGGATCGGGAGGAGCTGTGCGCGATGATTTCGCAAGTTGGCCAGCCACGCTTCCGCGGTGCGCTGATAGTGCTGACCGTTCCAGGAATGCTGCTCCGCGACGTGGAAGAGATCGTCGAACTGGGTCAACAAATCGGCGCTCGGCATCATGCCACCGGTGAAGAAGTATCGCCCCATCCAATTCGCTGCCCCTTCGGCGGCGAATGGATAGCTTGTCGTCCTATGGCAAAAAACATGCACGAACAGCTTGCCGTCGGGTCGTAGCCAACGCGCGATCCGGCGGAGCAATCGTCGATGGTTTCGCACGTGCTCCAGCATTTCCACAGAGACCACGCGATCAAAGTCGGCACAGCTCCAATCAAACTGGTTGACATCGGCCGTGAGGACTTGCAAGTTGATCAACCTCCGGCGACGGGCCTCCGATTCAATAAATTCCCGCTGGGACACCGAATTGGAAATCGCCACAATTCGACTTTGCGGATAGCATTCCGCCATCCAGAGCGATAACGAACCCCAACCGCAACCCAGCTCCAGAACCCGCTGGCCGTCCCGCAATTCGGCTCGTTCGCAAGTGAGTGCCAAAGCCGCATCTTCGGCCTGGTCCAGCCTCGTATCCGGTTGGGGGAAATAACAGCAGCTGTACTTCCGCCGCGGACCCAACACCAGGGCAAAAAACTCGGGAGGCAACTCGTAATGTTGCTCGTTCGCGGCCGCCGTCTCCACGGCGATCGGACCCGCTTGCCAGGCGCTCAACTGCGATGCACTCTGCGGTCCCTGGGCGGCGATCATTTCCAATCGCTGTTCACACAAGCGGCGAATGGCCCGCCGAGTCAACCAATCGGGGCTCCAACCCCGTTCGATCACGTCAATTCCCAGTTGCATCCAATCCACTCTGCTCTCCCGCAAAAAAATCTCCAAACCCTTGGCGCCACCGAACTGTCCCACGACTGCCGCCACCGAATTCTCTGGGAGTTAGCTAGTTGCCCCCTCCCCTCACGCCCGGATGGGGGTGGTGAACTCAACCAGCAAACCGCGCGGCTTGTTGGCTCAGCCGCACGGGATCCCGTCGGCAATTCGGTTGGTCAAATACCATCTGCACGACGCCGATCACCCGCTCCGCAAAGGCTGCCTCGCAATAGGACAAGTAGTAACGCCAAGTCCGGATCAGCCGTTCCGAATAACCCAATCGGCGGATCTCCGGAAGGCCTTCGGTGAACGCGATCCGCCAGCGCCGCAGCGTTTCCGCGTAATGCGGTGCAAAATCCTCCATGTGGACAAACCGCAAATCGGACGTTCGCCCAACCGATGCCAAGATCTCCGCAACCGACGGGAGACAGCCCCCTGGGAACACATAGCGCTGAATGAAATCGACTGAACGCAAATAGCGGTGATAACGCCGCTCAGGCAGGACGATCGCTTGCAAAACCAGCGTACCGCCCGGCTTCAACAACCGGCCACATTGCCGGAAATAGTCATCGAAATGTCGAAAGCCCACCGCTTCGATCATTTCGATCGAAACGAGTTTGTCGTAGGTCCCCTCCAACAACCGGTAATCGCGATCGAGCAACGTGATCCGATCTGCGGATGCGCTCTGTCGGAAGCGTTCCGCCGCCCCAACCCATTGAGCTTTCGAAATCGTCGTCGTCGTTACCTCGCACCCAAAATGCTCGGCGGCATGCAGGGCAAATCCTCCCCAACCGGCGCCAATTTCCAGGACGTGATCGCGCGGGCTCAGTTCCAACTTGCGACAGATGCGATCGAATTTCTCCCGGGAGCCGTCCGCCAATGACATCTCCGCCCGAGGAAAGATGGCGCTGGAGTAAGCGAGGGTCTCATCGAGCCATAGGCGGTAGAAATCATTCCCCAAATCGTAGTGCGCCGCGATGTTGCGGCGGCTGCCACGCAGCGTATTATCCCGCAGCCAATGCAACCACCGCGAACCGCCAGCGAACGCTCCGCGCCAACGGCCGGCGCCACCTTCCAGCGCCGCCCGATTTCGCAGAAAAATGCGGAATAATGCGGTCAAGTCATCCACGTCCCATTCACCGCGCAGATAAGACTCGGCCAATCCCAAGGCGCCCCCCTCCACCGCCGAGCGATAGAAACGAGCATCCTGTACCACGACGTTGGCCTGGAGCTGCTCCGCGGAGTGCTCGCCCGCGCCAACATCGCCGTGATGACTCGCGTCCACCCCCACCCCGCTGAGGTGCAATTCTCCCTCGGCGATGCTGCTCAGTCGTTGATGCAGCCAACTGCGACACCGTCGAGTCCACCAGCCCAATGCGGGTGCCTGGGACGAAATTGAATCGGGGCGCCGTGTGTCGGAATCCGACTGCGCCGACCGGCCGCGCGCCGCGACCAAGCCCGACGAATAGGATGGAGCCATCGAAATCCCCTTTAGGAACAACCACGCATTACGGACCACTTCCGCTCATCGCCCGTCACGACTTCGAGCCGCGGGTCGCGCTCCGCATGGACACCTTCGCAGGCGTCCTCCAAAGCGAGTTCCGGCGAGGCCGTTGCTTCAGCCTGCCGACGCTTCGTTTGATCGCCGCGGGGGTGAGGGAAAAAGGGGACCTTTTTTCGCCACAAGCGAAAGGCCTGCCAGTAAATCCCCAGCAGCGCTTGGAGGGTCATCAACGGGTACCGAATCAAGACGCCAGCCAGTTGACGTGCCGTCCAGGGGCGGCGAGCTAGTTGCAAGGTCGCGTCAAAGTCGGCGGCCATCGCCGGCGCGGAACCCGGCAACGCTTGATTCTCGATGTGCACAAACAACGCATTCTCCGGCGGCGTCAGACGAAAACGGTACTGATAGTCCATTGCCAGAAACGGTGAAACATGCAAAGTCTTTTGCGTTCTGGCCTCGGGCGCTCGCCCGGACTGGTCCCTCACGTCCAAGACGTAGCAATGCCGTTCGCCCCAGGGAGTATTGTTGACCTCGGCCACCACCGCCGCCAACGAACCTGTCGGATCCCAGCAATAGTACAAAGCGATCGGATTCATGAAGATCCCGAAATACCGGAGCTGGGTTAACAAGCATATCGGCCCCATCGGGCGAAAACCGGCTTCCGCCTCCACCAAATCGCGGATCGTCTCGTCCAAGGGTTCCTGCGGATTGCCCACGTGATCAGCCCGACGGAACCAGGCGATGTTCGGCCAAGCCGCAGACCAGAACCAACGACCACGAAAGATCTGATTAAGTTCCGCGAGATCCAAATACACCATGAACAGCGAGAATTGGAAGGCGTGCGGCACCGCCACCCTGCGGCGATGGCGGACTCGACCTTCATAGAGGCAGCTTCGCCAGATCATGAGGCGACCTCCGTCAGCGACTCCCCATTCAGGGACGGCGCCGCGCCAACGGCCAATTCCGCTAAGGAAATTTGGAGACGAGGCTGGCCCGCCAGACGGCGTACCACCGCCAAAGCACTCACAACGCCATCCTCGTGGAAGCCGTTCCCCCAGTACGCGCCGCAAAACGACGTGTGGGGGGACGACGCCTGCAGTTCGGCGCAGCGCGCTTGCATCGCAGACCGCTCCGCCGTGAAAACGGGATGGTGGTATTCAAAAGTCGCCAGGACCTTGTCCGGATCGATCGGCGTTCGCGGGTTCAGGGTAACGCAATAAGTTTTCGACGCCTGCAATCGCTGCAAAATGTTCATGTTGTAGGTCACCGACGCCGGCGTCCGCGGGTCGCCGTGCACCAAGTAGTTCCAGCTGGCCCAGGCCCGGCGCGACCGCGGTAGCCACGATGTATCGCAGTGCAGCACCGCCACGTTGGGTACATAGGGGAAGGCCCCCAGCACGGTTCGTTCCAACGCAGTTGCCTCCTGACCCAAGATCCGTAACGTCTGATCGCTGTGACAGGCAAAGATCACATGGTCGAAACTGGCTGTTCCGCCCCGGGCCGAATCGATTTCCACCCCCTGCGATGTCCGCCGAATCGATCGTACCGGATCGGCTAATCGAATGCGGTCGCGAAACGCCGCGGTCATCGCCCGGACGTAGGTCTGCGACCCTCCGGCAATCACATACCACTGCGGACGATTGTGCAGGTCCAACAAACCATGATGGTGGTAAAACTCTGCGACAAAGCGGATCGGAAAACGCTCGAACTCCCCCGTCGGGCACGACCAGATCGCAGATCCCATCGGATACAGATAATCCCGCGCCAAATCGACGGAGAAACGCTGCTCCGCCAGAAATTCCGCGACGGTGGTGCGGTCCGTGACGACATGGCTCAACTTCGCGGCGGTGCGATTGAAGCGCAGAATCTCTGTGAGGAATCGATAGAATCGAGGCCGCCACAAGTTTCGCCGTTGGGCAAAAAGACCATTGAGCGAATGGCCGTTGTACTCGAAATTCCGCTGTGGATCGTGGACGCTGAAGCTCATCTCGGTCGGCACGCCAGCGACCCCTAGCTCGGCCAACAACCTGCAAAACTCCGGATAGGTCCGATCGTTGTACACAATGAACCCGGTATCGATCGGAAGCGGACCAGCGGCAGTAGGGACCTGGACTGTATGGGTATGCCCCCCGACGTAGTTGTTCGCTTCGTACAACGTGATCTCGTGCTCGGCGTGCAAACGGTAAGCCGCCACCAACCCGGAGATTCCGCCGCCGACAATCGCAATTCGCATCGTTAACTCAGTCTCCCTGCGGAGGCCCATTTTGAAAGGCTCGTTGCCCCTCTCATCCTGCCCTCTCCCTCGACGAGGCCGCGCAGTCTTATGGCAACCCTATTTCCAACATCTTCGTTTAACGCCCAGCCGAAGGCGCCGGCAAGTATTCGTTTAACGCCCAGCCAAAGGCGCCGGCACGTTTTCGTTTAACGCCCAGCCAAAGGCGCCGGCACGTTTTCGTTTAACGCCCAGCCAAAGGCGCCGGCACGATTTCGTTTAACGCCCAGCCAAAGGCGCCGGCACGTATTCGTTTAACGCCCAGCCAAAGGCGCCGGCACGATTTCGTTTAACGCCCAGCCGAAGGCGCCGGCACGTTTGGATTGCCGTTCAGGGCGAAGCCGGCGCCTCCGGCTGGGCGTTAAACAAGAGGACTCAAAAAAACTTGGCGTTAAACAACAGGACTTGAAAAACAGGGTGAAGCCCATCTGCACGACCGCCATAGCGAGTGGGTGGGCGGTGGGATCAACCTTCCATTCCGCAATCCGTGAGCACTCAGCCGCGTACGACCATTCGTGCAAAACGGCCAACCTCGCCGCCGATGCCCTTACCGCAGTTGCAACCGCAAGTTATCCAGATTTATGAAAAAATGGGTTAACCCTTGAAAATCACCCCGGTCTTAAACCAAGCCAAGATGGTCGAATCGTTCAAGACGGTCAAATTACGATGCCGGGTCTAGAACATTTTGTCTCGCCTCGCCGAGCCGCCCAGGCGCTGGGCGTCAGCGAATCGTCGCTCAAACGATGGTGCGACCGTGGGTTGATCGAGTCCGTGCGAACCGGCGGCGGCCATCGGAAACTGTCCGCCGCGGCGGTGTTGCGGTTTGTTCGCGAACACGACTATCGGCTCGTCGCTCCCGAAGTGTTGGGTCTGGAACCGCTCAATCGCAGCTTCGGAATAAACGCCGATCAAGCGCGCGATGCTCTCGTGGCCACCCTTCTGGCGGGCAATGATTCCGCCGCGCAACAGATCCTGTTCGGCTTGTACCTGGCCCGTCGCTCGCTGGCGGAGATTTTCGATTTGGTTGTTGCCGCGGCGTTTCAAGATATCGGCGAGCGTTGGGCCTGCCGACAAGTCCAGATCTACCAGGAACGGCGGGCCTGCGAAATCTGTGGACGCATTCTCTTGGAGTTGCGGCATCTCCAGACCGTACCCCCGGCGACCGCTCCGCTGGTGATCGGAGGGACCATGGAAGGCGACCCCTACACACTTCCGACCACGATGATCGAGTTGGTTTTGCGCGAAGCGGGTTTGAATGCGGTTTCCTTAGGCGTTTCGATCCCTGCCGAATCCCTGGCGGCCGCTGTGCACGACCTCGCCCCCAGCCTCTTCTGGCTGTCCGTATCTCATATTGCCGATGGACCAAAATTTCTCCACGACTTTTCCGAGTTGACGGCCGCCTGCCAGGCTCGGCGCATCCCGCTGGTGGTCGGTGGGCGCGGCCTGACCGCGTTATTTCGTCGGCAACTGGTTTACTCCGCCTTCTGCGACACACTCGAACAACTCACGCGACTGGTCGGCTCTTTCTTGGACCCGAATCGTCGTGCGACGCTGCCCCAAGATCACTCTACTACCTTGATGAATACTCGAAAGGATGAACTCGCGTCATGATGCAACGCCTCTGCTGGGATGCTGCCCTCTTTTTGACTTTGACAACCTTCCTTGCGCCGCCGAGCGCGGTGGGGCAAGAACCCGCCCGCAAGCCGAATGATGTACACATGTACACCTGGCCACAGTGGCGCGGGCCGACTCGCGACGGGAGGACGCCTCCCGGAGTCCGCTGGCCGACCCGTTTGGATGACGCATCCCTGACCCCGGTTTGGCGCGTCCCACTGGGTCCGAGTTACTCGGGGCCGATCGTCGGGCCGCAATTGGTCTACACCACGGAGACTCGCGACAAGAAATTCGAAGTCGTCCAGGCCTTCGATCGAAGTACCGGCCAGAAAGTCTGGGAGGCACAATGGGAAGGGGCGATGCAAGTCCCGTTTTTCGCCAAGTCGAACGGCGATTGGATTCGCTCCACCCCCGCCTTGGACGGTCAATCTCTTTATGTCGCGGGAATGCGAGACGTCCTGGTCTGCCTGGATGCCGCTACGGGGAACAAACGCTGGCAAGTTGATTTCGTCGCCCAAACCGGGAGCTCTCCTCCCGACTTCGGATTCGTCTGTTCGCCGCTGGTCGACGAACAGTTCGTCTATGTGCAGGCGGGCGGCGCTTTCTACAAACTCAACAAGTCAGACGGAAGCGTCGTTTGGAAGACGCTGGCGGATGGCGGCGGGATGTGGGGGAGTGCTTTTTCCTCGCCGCTCTTTGCCGATATCGCGGGCTACGCTCTGATTCTAGTGCAGACGCGTGAAAAACTGGCCGCCGTCGACCGGCAATCGGGCACCGTCCTCTGGGAGCAGAAAATCCCCGCATTCCGCGGAATGAATATCCTCACACCCACCGTGGTCGGTGATTCGGTATTCACCAGCGCCTACGGCGCGTTGTCTTACCTGTTTGAAATTCGGGCGGGTGATGCCGCCGCACTGACCGTCACCGAATCCTGGCAAAATCCAGCTCGCGGCTATATGTCGTCTCCCGTCGTCATCGACGGGCACCTCTATCTGCACTTGCAGAACCAACGCTTCACCTGCATCGACTTAGCCAGCGGTAAAACCAAATGGACCACGAAGGGGTTCGGCAAATACTGGAGCATGGTCACCAACGGCGAGATGATCTTGGCCTTGGATGAACGCGGCGAACTCCTGCTGATTCGAGCGAATCCAGAGAAATTCGAGCTGATAGATTCCCGTAAAATCAGCGAGGAACCGGCGTGGGCCCACCTGGCGGTGTGCGGCGAAGCGCTCTTCATTCGGGAATTAAACGCCCTGAGCGCCCTACGATGGACGCGTCGCGAAGATACGCCAGAACAAACTCGCTAAATGCCCAACCCACAACTCTTTTCTCCGTTACGGAGTCGGGGGGCATAGTGGGAGTCCGAAAGATCAAGGGAAGATCCCAAAGGATAACACGCATGCAGAATCGACTTCAATCCGCATCCTCCCTGGAGTTCTCCCCTTCAACTGGGGGCGGCCGTCGACTTCTGGCACGGCAGTTTTTGCCCAGAAGTCGCAGGGAGTTGTTTCGTTTTTTTGGCGATGCCTTCCAGCTGGAATCGCTGACGCCTCCCTTACTCCACTTCCGTGTCGTCACCCCAGCCCCCATCACCATGCGGTCAGGGTTAACCATCGATTACCGCTTGCGACTGCGGGGGATCCCCTTGCGCTGGAGGAGCTTGATCGAGGTCTGGTCGCCTCCCGAACGTTTCGTGGATGTGCAGGTTGTCGGTCCCTACCGCAGCTGGCGGCACGAGCATTTATTTGAGGAAACCGACGGCGGGACTTGGTGCATCGACATCGTGGATTACCGAGTGCCGTTGGGCTGGCTCGTCGAACCATGGGTCGTTCGCCCCGATTTGCGGAAGATATTTGCCTACCGGCAGGCGATTTTGGCCGACGTCTTTCCATCGCTTGAATCAGGTGAATTGAACTCAATTCGGTCTGTGGAAATACCGCCGCAGGCAAGCCGATGCACAACAAACTCCTTCTCAGGGTGATCACTCACGACGTCGCCCGCACAGTTCCAAAGCACGTGGAAGCATGCCGATGACCCCGACACATGATACGCCCGCTCACTCGACCAGCGTCGGCATGTCCCGCTGGCGCCTCGACGGGGCACGAATTTTGGGGCTGATCGCCATGCACCTGGGTTGCTTGGCGGTATTCTGGGTAGGGTATAGCTGGACGGCGGTCGCTTTTGCATTCGCGTTTTATCTGGTTCGCGCCTTCGGACTCACGGCGTTTTATCACCGCTACTATTCTCATCGAGCGTTCAAGACCAGCCGCGTATTCCAATTTGGTGGCGCGGTGTTGGGCGCACTGGCCTTGCAAAAAGGTCCCCTGTGGTGGGCAGCGCATCATCGCGAGCACCATCGCCACTCCGATCAGGATGGGGATGTGCACTCTCCCCACCCCGAAGGCTTTCTCTGGTCGCACATCGGCTGGCTCCTTTACCGGCAGAATAGCGCGATGCGACCAGAGCTGGTGCGGGACTGGATGCGATTTCCCGAATTGGTTTGGCTGGAGCGCTGGTCACCGGCCCTGGCTATCGGACTCGCGTTGGTGTTATTCGTTACCGGCGAACTCCTACGTCGATTCGCTCCCGGGCTGCAGACCGACGGCTGGATGCTGCTGACCTGGGGATTCTTCGTCTCGACGGTTTTCCTCTACCATGTCACGTATTCGGTGAATTCGTTTGCCCACCTATTCGGCAGCCGCCGATTCCAGACGAAAGATGCCAGCCGCAACAACTGGTGGGTGGCACTGTTGGCTCTCGGCGAAGGCTGGCATAACAACCACCATCACTACCAGTCCTCCGCCCGCCAAGGATTCTATTGGTGGGAGATCGACGTCACCTACTACGTGTTGTGGCTCTTCTCACGGTTGGGCCTGGTATGGGACCTCCGCCCCGTTCCAAGTCACATCCTCCAGCGCGACCGCCTGGATCACTCGATATAGCTCTCCACCAAGATTGCGTTTTCGATGTTGTGGTTGACCCCAGGTTCGAAGGCGACGGGGATCGAACGATCGTAGATGTAAAACCCTCGGTGGCGCACAATATTTCCTGTGTCGGTTCCAATCTCGCCCAATGTCGGACCGTTCGGATTGAGCGGATCGACCTCAAAATACCCGACCGTGATCCAGATCGCGTAGACGCTGGAGCGAGTCGTGGTCATGCCCCCCATGCGTTGTCGCGCCAAGTATCGGAAGAAGGCATTCCGATTGGTATTGTTGTGCGGCAACTGGGTGACCGGGACAAAATCCAGCAAGGGCTGGGCCCCCACCCCCAACTGCGAGCGGAACAGCCCGGTTTCGACCCCTTTCGCAGTCGTGGTCCCCCCCGGAATCCAGTCCTTGGCGTCGTTCGGACGGAAGGGCCGCCAATTGGTCGGCGCCGATGATGTCGGCGTAAACGCATCCCCGCGCGAATTGCGCAGAGCGGTATATTGCATGTCGATTGCGTATTCGCCCATCAGGCCGTTCCAGACTCGATCGTCCAGGATCGTATTTAGATTGACCTTCCCTGGTTCGCGGAACCGCGACCAATGGTTGTACGGCGGGTTGATACCAAAAATCGGCGGGGGCGCTGGATTCGTCGTATCGACATGGAAATATTGTTCCGTTGCCAAATACCGCGAGGGGACCGTGACGTAGTCCAACATCGACGACCATTCGGTTTCATGGACGGTGGGCGAACCGGGCGCGGAAAAGTACGTATCGTCTCGATCGTTGAACCAGTTCGGCAAGTATCCGAATCCGGTCTGATTCACATTGCTCGCCGGATAGGGATCCTTGGGCAATCCGGTGGACGGGTTGAACGCGGAGGAAAAGGCGCGCGCCAACAACTGAGAGCTCGGATAGATCGGCACGCTTGACAACTCCAATTGGTTGGCGAAGGGGCGATTGAACCAGGTCAGCCAGTTGAACGGCAGGTTGGCATCGCGTCCGACGATGTAGCCGGGAGACGCCGCGTACCCAGGGTTAATTCGCCCTCGTTCGGCTTGGTTGGTGGCCTGGCTGTTCCCATCCAACCAACTGTCGTACCAGGCGTCGTTGAACGCTCCCAAGGTCTCGAAGACCGTGTTGTCGAAGATATGTTCGTCCGCCTGTCCGGCCGCTGCCGCCGAGATCGACAATGTCTGCGGCTGGCGGTCGGTGCGTCGAATCTCGTTGATCGCTGGGCCGAATTTCATCAAGTAACCGTGCCGCGGCGCCGCGCCCTCAAAGCCGTCCTGCGACCAGAGATTGCGTTGCTCGTCCAAAACGGACGCCGTGGCGTCATACAGCGCCCGCGGCGGATACTTGCGATTGCGACCCCGTTCCATCGAGGCCAGGTCCAGCGCATCACCCAGGAGCGGCGATGAACTTGGATCATCCGTCGCCGAAACTCCGTTGAACGCCGTCAAGTTGAGCGACATCGAATCGACGGTGCGATACGGATTGGCCACCGGATCGAAATCGGCTGTCGGATCGGCCAAGCGCTGCAGATGCACCACTTTCCAAGTCGGGGTCGTCCGGTCGATCCGCAACGCGTTGTACTCGGTCAAATTGGATTCCGGATCGGGAGATCCGTACGCCGCCAACCGGTTGGGGTCGAAAAAGCGATTGATCAAAGGCTCGTCGAACGGAGTCTGGTAGGCATAGCCATCGCCGACGTCGACGACCGGGTTCCCCATGGCATCGATCGGTGGATAACCTTGCTGCGGATCGCTTACGTTGAACGAACGGGGCTCGGTCACGCCGCCGATCCGCGCTCGATCGACCGGCAACGCCAGCACATCGGTGCGGACGCGAGTGATCATCCCCGCGGCGGCGACTTGGTAATCCCGAACGCGTACCTGGTTGTTTACCGGGTCCAATTGAATTTTGCGAGTATTGGCCAACTCCAGCGATGTCGGATTGCCTTCGTTCGCCTGGCCGATGTTGTTGCGACGGCCAAACGTCGTCGTGTAAATATTCGAGGCCGCGTCCGCCAAGACATTTCCGGACGACCCAATCACGGCGTGGCTTCCCAAGGGCAATTCCCAATTGCCGCGCAAACCTTGAATCCCCGGGCTGGGAAAGAAGACCAATTTCCCGGCGTTCGCGGTCGCATCCATCGCCGCGGGCGGATCGGTAAAGTACAGCACGCGGTTGTCCATTCCCGGACCGATCGATCCCGTCCCGGTGATATCGGGATCGCGATTCCGATTGTCGTTGACATCGGTGAGCGAGGGATTGTTGTAAATCAGCTCCGAGCCGCGCTCGGCCGGAGTCGTTCCCACGTGGCGCACGACCAAGACTCGCCAAACCGGCGTTCCATCCCGAGTCCGTCGCGCCAAGTCGATACCGTTGGCGCCGTACAATTCGGCTGGATAGGTGATATCGCCGCTCCCGACCTGCGGCGCATACAACTCGATAAACGCTGCATCCACCGGTCGCAAGCGCGAATCGAAGTCTTCATCTGTGCCGCCGGACGAACTGTGCTGGCCGCCGGTCCCGCTCAAGTCCTCCGTGCGACGGTCGTGGACCGCCAAAGTCTCGCTCAACAGCAACTCCGGCCGCTCGCATCCCCAAACTCGAGCCGCGCCTCCCGGCACCACCTGCCAGCCATCGCGGAGGTCCGGATCGAAGTCGAACGGGGTCATGATCGCATCTGGATCGCGGAAATCGACCACATTGATCGCCCACTGGGCCAATGCCAACGCATCGGCCGGATCCGGAAACAATACCGTTGTCGACTCCATCCCGTCGCCGTTCACGTCGGTGGTGCCGAATCGAAAGACCGCCAGGCAATAAAGATGCCGAGCGAAAACCTGTCGGGCAATCAAGTTGTTGTCCGGGCCGCCGTATCCATCGTGCAGCAAGTCCATCAGGACCCCTGTCGTGGCGCCGTTGATCACGCCAGCGGGATCGAAATACGGCATTTGCTCGCCGCCCGCCGGAACGTCGTCGTACTCGTCGACAATTCCATCCCCGTCGTCGTCAATCCCGTTGCCGAAGGGCCGGTTCAAGTCGAACTTCAACCCCCGGACTAATTCTGGGGCCAACATCAAACTGATTTGCTGATTGACTTGGCCTGGGTTCAACCCATTCGCCGCCAGAATTTGCCGCAGCGGTTCAACATAATGCTGTGGCGGGACCGGGACTTCCCAAGTGTCGGTGGTCATCGACCGGCGATTGTCCGGATCCCCCATCTCCGCAGGCAGCAAGTCGAGCAAACGGCTGGGAAGCATCGGCGCATCGATATCGTAGATTCGCAGGATCCGTTCCAACTCTTTAGCGGAGAACAACTGGTCGAGGTCTCGATCCAGGTACGAGCCGACGCGCGATGCATAACTGGAGGTCAGTTCAACGGGGCCGCCCAACTTCATTTCATAAGGGTTATCGGTCAAGTCGTCGTCCGGTGCGGTCGGCGGCACCGCGTCCATCCACGGCATCCCGAACGGAAGTTGCCCCGTCCGATCCAACACATCGGGGAAGCCCCACGCATAATCGCCCAACAAATCCATTCGCATGCCGAACAGACTACCATTGCCGTACGCGGTGTTGCCGATGCCATAGAGCGGGTAACCCAACAATTTGACTTGCGACCAGCTCTCGAATGTCTCACCAATTCCGGGCCCAAAAATGCCAGCGCCATTCGGTGCGCCGTATCGTCCGCGATAATTTGCGTTCCCATCGAGCAGATCGACGTAACCGCCTGGGAAAATCGGGAGCAACGAAACTTCCGCAGGTCCGTATCCGATGCCAAACTTCTTGTCGGCGTCCCCCGGGGAACCCAAGAGTGGGACTGAGCCACCGGTCTGACTCCCTGTGGCTTCGTTCTCATTCCCATGCACGTTGAGGTTGAACCGCCCATCCAGATCCGTGATCTGATACGCGACTTTGATCTTGTAGGCTTTGCCGTTCGAGTCATATTGAATCGGCCAGAACGGATCGACCCATCGAGCGTCCTCGACGCCATCCCCATCGGTATCGACTTTGCCTTGCGGAGTATTATCCGCCACCGGTCCGACCGTGTATCCGGTCGGCGCATCGAGCGGCCCATAAAAGCTGGCATACTGCGGATTCGCCGCGCCGCGCTCGAAAGCCGCCAAGAAAACGTTGAATTCGTCCACCGCATCGTACGGCTCATTCACGATCGGAAACGGCGGTGGCCCGGTCACTACGGGAGCAAAATCGCGGCCATTGATCACGACGTTGGCGTTGACCAGGTTTGCCGGATTCGCAAACGCATCCTGACCAGCCGTCAACGGCGGGACGATCAGAAAATATCGATCTACGACATTGCCCGAAGCATCCGTATCCACCTGGTAGTGAAAGATTCGGAACGACTGCCCGCGGATGCCGACCTGGAGTGGATCGTCGACAAAGGTCAACACCTGACCATCGTACGCGCCGCTGGCGTCGGAGAGCGGAAATGGTGGATCGCCGGGTCGAGTCGGCTGCAACTCGTCCGGGTTATTTGGGGGAAGCGGATTCCGCAATGTCAGCTGAATGAACTGCGGATTCGTGTAGAGGGCCGCCGTCTCAACTTGCCCCCGGCTGGATGTACCGTATTGGTCCGCCAGTAAATTGTGGTCGTACAACGAACGAGCCGGGGCTGGATCGAGCGCTGGGCCGCGGAGCGCTTCGAACAAGGCTCTTTGCACCAAAGTCCGCCCCGTATCGCCGCGAAGTTCCAAGCGAGCTCGTGCTCGCGAGGTCCGCATAAAGTTCCCCGAAACGGAGACGAAAGCCGCCCCCATCAGCAAGAACAGCACAATCAAGCTGAGGACGAACAGAAGCGTAATCCCGCGTCGCGCTTGCGTCGATTTCGGGCTGCGGATGGTCATCATTACTTCTCCACTTCTCCAGTTCCGTGCAACTTGCCGTGGCTCGATTTCAATCAACGTGGCAATATTCCATGTGGCGCCGGTCAATTCCATTGGGAGGCGGACGGGATCCGCATCGTGCGTTCGTAAACGGTCAGGACATCCGGCAATACGACGGCGTAGTATGTCGAGTCCCCCGCCGAGGTGGCGCTGGGCGTCAAAATGAAATCGCCCCCTTGCAACGTGATGTCCTGCTGCGTCGCCGATAGTACGTCGGCCTCGATCACTCGATAAAACCCGATCGCCTGAACGACCGGATCATTCACGGAGTCGTTGCTGGCAATCAGCATGATCCAAGTCCCGCGGCGAATCGCCGAATCCGACACCAGCGGCGCGGACAATTCGCGAATCCTCAAATCCCCGCCGCCGACTTGATACAGCGGGTTGGTGGCTCCGTTCGGCATTTCGACGCGAAACAGGCGGTCGTACAATCGCGCAGTCTCCGTCGCCGCTCGCGAGGCATTCGTGTCCCGATTCTGGTACACCACGGTATAGAAGCGAAAATCATCGAAGGCCGGGAGGGCTCGGGCCACATACACCAGCCACGATGTCCGCCCTGAATATTGCCGGGACCCTCCCGAAAAGTACTGCTGGTTCGGAAACTCGAGATCCAACGCGTCCTTTTCGACGGTGGTCAAAACATCGTCCGGGCTGGAGAACATCCGTCGCGCCAACGAGCGGTCGAACTCGGTCGCCGGGGCCACTCCGGGTTGGAACAACGAGATCCGCCGCAATCGAGGGAACGCACCGGCAAAATCCGAGTACGGTGCGAAATTGAAATTCACGTCGGCCAATTCGTGCTGGGCCCAACCCCAGGGGTCGATGCAATACACTTCGCTGCTGCAAATCGGATTGGGCGGGTTTCCGACCGTCGCCGGGTCGAAGGGCCTCAAATAATCGGTGGTGCCATTCATGCCGTTGTCGTCGCGAAAATCCCGAATCGCCCAGCGACTTGGCGCCGAACAACCCTGGTTCTCGAAGTCGGCAATCCCATTGCGAGCCAAAGTAATCGCCGTTTCATCGTTGATCCCGATTTCGGCTTGCCGAATCGCAAAGGGAATCAGAGCGAAAACTCCAAAGACGCCCACGGTCGCCACCACGATGGATATCAGGACTTCGATGATCGAAATCCCGCGGCGAACCGTCGACGGACCGCGGGCTCGCTCGATGTCGCATCGGACTGGCGGAACCAAATCAAGTTTCATGTAAGGGTTCTCCCCGGAAAATCAACCGCGCCTTATTGCAGCGCCATGAATCGTTGCCGTGCGGGCGCCCGCGCGTCAAACAAGGGACTCGGCGGCGTGCTGATCAGACTACCCATGGCGCTAATAAACACGCTGCCGTCGGTATTGTTCACCGTGACCCACACATTGGCCAGGTTTTCCAAATTGCTCCGGCCGCTCGTTTCATCGAACTTGTCGCTATCTTCGATTACCAACAAATACAACGGTCCGGTGGGACGGTAGGTCGCTCCGAGATTATCTTGAACGAAGTCGATCCCTCCCAAACCGGTGAACACCACGCGGAGATACTCGCCGCCGCTGGTAAACTTACTGAGGTTCAAATCGGGCGGGACGCCGGGAGGCGCCGGCGCCTTGCGAATCAACGTCTTGAGCGGATCCCCGGAAAACTCCCAATCGATGTAATGCCGTTGCGGGAGTGCGACCAGGCTGGACGCGACGCGCACCGGTTGCCGGTAAATCTGAAACGGCACCGCCGAGGTCGGCGGGTCGGGCTGATAGGGCTCGACCAAAATCGTGAACTGCGTGGCACTGTTCACCGCAACGATCCGATACTGCGGACCGCGGTAGTTGAAGCGAATCGTATCATTGACCGTGGCCGCGTACCCGACGATCATCGCCGGCAGATTTACGGTAAAGTTCGGACGCGCCCCGGAAACCGTCGCCGTATCCCCTTGGCCATCCCCTGCGTAAGGAGGCCGGGCCCGCAGGCGATACAAACCTTGTGGGGTAATATCGACGCCGGCAAACCCATTCACGATGGCGTCATCCCGCGCCGTCGCAAACACCGATTCGACCACGCGCCCCGCTTCGCGAATCTGCCGATCGCTGGTAATGATCCGCAACACCGGAATCACGATCGCGGTCAAAACGATCAAAACTGTGATCACCACCAACAGTTCGATCATCGTAAAGGCGCATCTCCGCACCCGATCGAGGTGACGCGATCGATTCGGAGTGGTGCAACCGGTTGCTGGCATCGAAATCTCCTTTAGCGATCGAGCCGATTGATGGAGCGGACGTAAAACCGAACCGCCGCCGGACCATCCTCGTTCAACCGGCGAATCAACTCGTCATCGGCCGGCGAGTTGTACGGACCATCCAACGGCCGGACGGGTAACGCCGAGGTCGGCGGCCCCGGCGGTAAATCCTGCACCGTCACCACAAACACCAACGGATCACCCCAGGCGTCCAATACTTCTTTCCGGCCATCTCCGTCGACATCCCCTATCTCGGCGGCAAAGAGCGCATCCAATCCAGACGTGTACGCGTCGTTGTGCGAGTTCAGTATCTCGTACAGACACTCGGAACCTTCGAACGGCGCGGTCCATGCGCCGTCATAATTCAGTCTGCGAGCCATGCGAGACACCAACGAAGTCGGATGGGTTTGCAAATCGGTCGCCAATTCCTCGCCCGCGTCGAATGTCGCGTCGGCATCTCGGTCATACCAGAAGTTGGCGAAATCGGTCGCAAACGGCGGCGATACAAAGTTGTTGGCGGTGGGCAGCCCTGCAGGATCGCTAACCTGAGTCTGCAGGCAAGGCATTTCGGCTCGCAGGTACTCCAGCAGCATTCGATTGCGCAACGCGGTTCGTTGAACGAAATTCGTATCCAATGCCGCGTTCCCTTGATCGGGCTTTAAGAGATCGAGCTTGTACGGCAGCACCCGCACAAGGTAATCTTCCAGGTGCATGTTGAGAAACTGTTCGATGCGTTGAATCTGGGTCTCCGTCCGGGCCGCGTTCGCGTCGTAACGAGCCCCTCGAATCAGCGCCAGCGCCAACCCCCCCAGGATCGCCAGGATCGAAACCACCAGCAATAGCTCGGTCAAGCTGAACCCGCCGCGGCGGCCGCCGGATACTGTACATTTGTTCACTAACTGATCGGGCATGCTCGGTACTCCGGGATCGGGTCAGGAGGTCGATCGCCACCCGCCTGAAGGACAGGGCGGCCGAAAGCGACTCGCCACCCCTTACTGGGTCAACTTTTCCAATATGCCCTGGGTGAAGTTCGTGATGTTATTGCGGGCAAAGGGAAAGATATCTTTGGCGCCCGCACTGGCCTCGAGTTTCGTCCACACAAATTCCTGGCCGGCCGGCATGTTCACCAGGTTGCCGAATCGGCGGTCGACCCCGGCCGCCACGATCTGGAATTTTTCCGGGTTATAAAACGAGGCGTTGTTGTCGTTCGGGGCCGGCGGCGGATACGGAAGTTCCGGACTCTGCAAAATCCGGTAGGGCACCACCGCTTCACCGCTAAGCGGAGAAACATAGCCGTCGTTCAAATAATTCTTGCTGCTGAAGAACACGTACGGCTGCTCGCCGATCGATTCCTGCATGAAGCGTTTGACGGTCGGACTGTTGCCGTCGACCAGTCGATTACTCTTGAAGTCAAAAAAGACGTACTTGTACGGGTCCTCGCCCACGGCGAATCCGGTAAAGACGTCGTCTCCTGTTTCGTAGGTGTTGTCTCCACCCAAGTTGTACGTCAGCGGATATTGGGCACTCTTGTTGACCCCAGACAACCAGAACACCAGGATTGCATCGTTGTCGAGGTATTGGCCGACTTGATTCCACCAGGCGATGATTTGGTTGTCGGTTTCCTGATGATTCGGCGCAATCTTGCGCAGATAACTCCGGAACGCACCGAACTCGGGATTCGCTGCATTCGACAAATCTCCCAGGTTGGACGGCGGGTAGAACCCAAACTTGGTCTTGAACGCTTCGACGGCGCCATCGAGCTGGTTGATTTCTTGCGTGATTGCAAAGTTCTGTGCGGTGATTCGCGTCGGTCCCAGCGCGGCGAGGAGGATGCCGAGCAGAATTCCGACGATCACGATCACCACCAGCAACTCGACCAGCGTAAAACCCCGCGTCGGTACGCCCCGAGTCCCTAGGCCCCGAGTCCCTAAGGCCTGGGCCGTCGAGCTCTGGGCCGATTTGCGAAAACGGTTCATTTTCGTTCTCCTTGAAGTCTCTGTCTTACGCCGGCTGGGCCTGCGCCTATCGGTTGACTGTCCTATCGACACGCACCCTGCACCCGCAGGGTGCGTGCCGCGCGTCGCTGTTGACCAACGGTTGCGGGAGCTGGCGCGGCCCTTCACCGCGAAGGACCTTGCGCATTCCCTATTCACTGCGCGATCAAGTTCACTGCGCTCTCAAATTCACTGCGCGTTCAAGTTCACTCCGCGATCATTCGCCGCCGCCGCCGCCGGCGAGGCTGGAGATCATCGAAATCATCGGAAGGAACAAGGAAATGACGATAAAGCCGATCGTACCCCCCAAGAAAATAATCAAGAGCGGTTCGATCATCTTCATCATTCCGTCGGTGATCGTCTGGACTTCTTCGTCGTAATAGTCGGCGACCTTGTAGAGCATCGTATCGAGCTCCCCGGTCTCCTCGCCGACGTCGATCATATTAATGACCAAGTCTTCGACGATCGGCTTCTTTGCGACCAAAAAGTACCAGAGAAATCCGATCACTCCCAACGCCCCGGCCCCATACAGGGTGGCGATGAGGAAGGAGGGATCGATCATCAAAATGGCCAGAGGAGGCAAGGCGAGGGTGGCCATGAAGAAAAATGCGGCCACAGGATGAATCCCTGGTTTGGAATAATGCTTCATCGGCGAGGCGATCGTTTCCCCTTCGCGGATCGACTCGGTAACTTTCGAATAAACCTTCTCGAACATGGCGTTCCCGGAGGTCTCCCGGGTGATCGTCAGACCTTCCAAAATCGGCACGCCGCTGGCGACCAGCGCCCCGAGCGTCCGAGTGGTCCGGGCCATATTGCTTTTCTCGATCAATTTCCCGAACACCGGCAGCTTGAGCAGGTACAAGTGCCAACCCATCCGGCCCGCCTTGAACTTGCAGATCAGCGAGATGAACAAGGCGATCGCCATCGGGATCAGCGGAATCAAGAACCAGAGGCTGACGAATCGGTTGGAGATCTGGATCAGCAATTGGGTCATCGCCGGCAACTTGATCCCGAACTCTTCGAACATGTCTTTGAAGACCGGGATGATCTTGATCATGATGAACGAGAGGATCCCGATCGTGAACAGCACGACCATGATCGGGTAAATCATCGCCCCGACGACCTTGGTTTTCAGCGATTGAGTCCGCTCTTTGAATTCGGCCAACCGCCGCAAAATGACTTCGAGCGAACCACCGGCCTCCCCGGCCTTGATCATATTTACATACAGCCGATCGAAGACCTTGGGGGATTTGGCGATCGCTTCGGACAGGGTCGAACCCCCTTCGATTTCGTCGCACACATCGATCAGCGCATTCTTGAGCGCGCTAGGCGGGGCCTGGTTTTCCAGGATTTTCAAGCTGCGGAGGATCGGCAGACCGGCGTCTTGCAAGATCGACAGCTGCCGGGTGAACGTCACAATTTTTTTCCCTTTGGCCCCGCCGATGGCGAACGACTTGCGTCGTCCCCCCTTGGTCGCCTTCTTCTTTTCCCCCTTATCCAGGGAGATTCGCGTCACGAAGTAGCCCATCGAGCGAATCGTCGCCTGGGCCTCGTCCTGCGTCGGCGCTTCGATCACGTCGCGAATTTCTTGACCCTGGGGGTCCATCGCTTCGAATTGAAACAGCGGCATCGTTGAACCTCGTGACTACAAATTGGACCCAAATCGCTCGACTCTCGGAGTCGAGCCGCATCATCGTCGCTCGACTCTCCGAGTCGAGCAGCGAGTTCTGCCAACGCGGACCACTGGACGCAGCCCCCTGCTCGACTCGGAGAGTCGAGCGACGAAGGGCTAGGATTCCATAATCGTTTCGCGGACCACCTCTTCGACCGTCGTCAAGCCTTGCAAGGCAAAGTTGATCCCGGCGTCCCGCAGCAAAACCATACCCTTGGCTTGGGCTCGGTTTCGCAACGTATCGGTGGTTTCGTTATTCATGATCATTTCGCGGAGTTCGTCGTCGATAATCATCAACTCGAACAGGCCAACCCGTCCCTTGTACCCGGTGTTGTTGCAGGTATTGCACCCGGCGCCCCGGAAGAACTTGCGACCTGCCAATTGTTCGCCGGTCAGGTTCAATTCGGCAAGTATTTCTTCGGTTGCGTCGATTTCCTGGCGACATTCCAAACAGATACGCCGCACCAACCGTTGCGCTAGAATCGCTTCGACCGTCGCCGTAATCAAAAACGTCGGGATCCCCATATCCTTGAGTCGGGTAATCGTGCTGGCTGCGTCGTTCGTATGGAGCGTGCTGAATACCGTATGCCCGGTCAGGGAGGCCTGAATCGCGATTTCCGCGGTTTCGATATCCCGAATCTCCCCGACCAAGATCTTGTCGGGATCCTGTCGCAAAATCGCCCGCAAGCATTTGGCAAAGGTGACGTCGATATCGTGGTCGATCGGGATTTGGATGATCCCGTCGATGTCGTACTCCACCGGGTCCTCGGTCGTAATCACCTTGTCTTCGATCCGGTTCAGTTCGGAGAGGGCCGAATACAGGGTCGTCGTCTTGCCCGACCCCGTCGGACCGGTCACCAGAATAATCCCGTTGGGCTTCCAGATGACCTCGCGAAACCGAGCCATCGTGGACTCGTCCATCCCCACATTGTTCAAATCGAGCGAAACGACGGTCCGGTCGAGTACTCGCAGCACCACGCTTTCGCCGAACATCGTCGGCAGAACACTCACCCGCAAGTCGATCGGGTGCCCTCCCACCGACAATTCAATCCGGCCATCTTGCGGCATCCGCCGCTCGGCGATATCCAGATTCGCCATCACCTTGATCCGAGTCGTGATGGCAAAGGCGAGGTGCCGGGGGGGCGGGACCATCTCGAACAGCACCCCATCCGCTTTGATCCGAATGCGGAACTCGTCCTCGAACGGCTCGAAGTGAATGTCGCTGGCGTGGTCCTTGATCGCCAACAGCAACACCATATTGAGCAACTTGCGGACGGGAGCACTATCGACCAGCTCGCTGACGTCGCTGAGGTTGATCGGCCCGTCGGCGGAAATCATCGAAGCTGCTTTCCGCAGTTGCGCGTCGTTCTGCAGCTCCTCGATGATTCTCTCCATGCTCTCCGCATCGGCGTTGTAGAACTTGTCGATCGCCTTGCGGATCTGCGAGTCGGTCGCAATCAACAAGCGGATATCGTGGCCGATAAACCGCCGCAACTCGTCCTGCATCGAAATATTCTGCGGCTCGCTGGTCGCGACCGTCAGCACCCCGTCGTTGAACTGCAACGGGATCACGCGGTAGAGCTGCGCCATCGCGTCGGTCACCATTTTCCGAGCGTCCTCCGGAGGGGTGAATCCTTCGATGTCGACCGTTTGCATGTTGAACTGTTCGGCGAGCGCCTGGATCAGCTGCTCGTCGCTGATCAACCCCATATCCTCGGCGATTTTCCCCAATAATTGCCCGGGATGCTGGTTCTGCTCCTCGATCAACATCTCGAGCTGATCGTCGGTGATGAACCCCATGTCGACGAAAATCTGACCGATGCGACGCAATGCCATAAGACTTCTCGAGAGTGACTAACTTTTTGCGGTGGATGTCGCATCGGCTCGACTCGCTCAACTCGGAGAGTTGAGGGACGTGGGCCGACGCTGGGCGTCGGGCGATTTTAGTGCCCGTCGCCTTCTGGTTCTTCCTCGTCGACCAGCTCGACTTCGGTGGGGCTGTACGTCCCTTGCATCATCTGCAACTTGGCTTGCGCGATCCGCCGTGCCAATCCGTCCGGATCGTGCGCTTTGCTCAACACTTCTTCGGCAAGCACGCGTTCCGCCGCCCAATGGTCGAACAAGTTATCATCCAACAGCTGCATCCCGAATTTGGCCCCGGTCTGGATCGCCGAATTGATCCGGAAGGTCTTGTTCTCGCGGATCAAATTCGCCACGGCGGAGGTCACGACGAGGGTCTCGTAGGCGGCCACCCGTCCCCCGCCAATCCGCGGCAGCAGCGTCTGGGCCAACACGCCCAACAGTGACGTCGAAAGCTGCGTGCGAATCTGGTCCTGCAGGTTCCCTGGAAACGCGTCGATGATCCGGTTCACGGTCCCTTGAGCGCTGTTGGTGTGCAACGTTGCGAACACGATGTGCCCCGTTTCCGCGGCGGTGATCGCGGCCTCGATCGTTTCCAGATCGCGCATTTCACCGACCAGAATCACATCGGGATCTTGTCGCAACGAACGGCGAATCGCCTCGGAAAACCGAGGCACATCGACTCCGATTTCGCGCTGGTTGACCGTCGACTTCTTGTGGTAATGAAAGAACTCGATCGGGTCCTCGATCGTGATGATGTGGTGGTCGACCCGCTCGTTGATGAAGTTCACCAGACTGGCCAACGTCGTGCTCTTTCCAGAACCGGTCGGACCAGTGACCAGGATCAAGCCCCGCGGCCGCATCACCAGTTTGGTCATCACCTTGGGCAATCCCAACTGCTCTGGGGTCAGCATGTCGTTGGGGATTTGCCGCAACACCATCGCGATGTTGCCGCGCTGCTTGAAAATCGAGACGCGAAATCGAGCTTTATCCGCGAACGCAAAGCCAAAGTCGGAGGTTCCAACCTCTTGCAATTCGCGCTGGCACCGCTCGGGCGCGATCGATTTCATCAGCCCGACAGTATCTTCCGGCTCCAAGACCTTCGTCTCCAGCCGCCGCAACCGGCCATGCAGTCGAAAAACGGGGGGCTGACCCACCGTAATATGGATATCCGAAGCCCCCTGCTTGACGCAGGCTTCCAACAATTTGTCGATTAATACCGTCGCCATGAAAACCGTTCCGTGCGTTGATCCGTTCCGCCAGCCCGCGCCAGCTCCAAATTATCCGCAAAAACCTGCGAAAATCCAAACTATTTGAGGTCTTCCACAATCTCCTGTTCGACATCCTGCTCCGTTCGCTTCGCCACCCGGTAGACCTCTTCAAATGTCGTGTAGCCCGCCATGGCCTTATTCACCCCGTCGTTAAACAGCGTATCCATTCCCTTGGAAATCGCGTATTCCCGCACTTTCGCTGTGGAATCGTTGCGGAAAATCATCTCCCGGACCTTGGAATCGACCAGCAGCAGCTCGTAGATCCCGATTCGCCCCCGAAATCCCGACTTCTGGCAGCTGTTACACCCACGCCCCTTCATGAAGGTCGCCGCCGCAACCTGTTCCGGCGTTAACCCGATGTCCCGAATGACCGACTCCGGAGGGGTATATGGACGCCGGCACTTCTGGCAATTCGTCCTCACTAGCCGCTGCGCCAAGATCGCCACCACGCTACTTGCGACCAGATAATTCGGGACCCCCATGTCGACCATGCGCGTAATGGCACTAGGCGCATCGTTCGTGTGAAGCGTACTAAACACCAAGTGTCCTGTTAAACTTGCTTGAATCCCCATCGAAACCGTCTCCGCGTCCCGCATCTCGCCGACCAGGATGATGTTGGGAGCCTGCCGCAACATGGACCGGATGATCCTGGCGAAGTCCAACCCGATCTGGTGCTTGACCTCGACCTGATTGACCCCCGGCAGGTAGTACTCGACGGGGTCCTCGGCCGTAATAATCTTCCGGTCGGGCCGGTTGAGCGCGTTGAGAGCCGCATACAACGTCGTGGTCTTACCGGAACCCGTCGGGCCGGTTACCAGGACAATTCCGTTGGGACGGCGAATCAGCTGTTGGAATGTCTTGAAGGTCTTTTCGGAGAATCCGAGCTGCCTGACCCCGATTTTGATATTGTCCTTATCCAGCAGCCGCATCACCACCGATTGGCCGTGGTTGGTCGGGATCACGCTGACCCGCAGATCGAGCTCTTTTTCGCCGACGGTGATCTTGATCCGGCCGTCCTGCGGCCGCCGGCGCTCGGCAATGTCGATTTTCCCAAGGATTTTGATGCGGGAGACGATCGCCCCCAGTTGTCGGCGGGGGAGCCGATCTCGCTCGTGCAGCACTCCGTCGATCCGGTACCGGATCCGGACCCGGTCCTCAAAGGGCTCGACATGGATATCCGAAGCCCGCAGTTGAACCGCTTCGGTGATCATCAGGCTGACTAGCCGTACGATAGGGGCACTCGCCTCGTCGGTCCCTTCGTCCGATCGCGCCTCATCCGCGACCGTTTCGGTGAAATCGATGGCCGTATCGGTGAACTCCTGTAAAATCGAGTCCGCCGATTCTCCTTCGATTTGCCCGTAGACGCGGTTGATGGCCTCCATGATTCGGGTGCGAGGCGCCAACGCAATCGACACGTCGCGGTTTAGAATAAAACGCAGTTTTTCCAACGTATCGACGTCCGATGGGTCGCTCATCAGGACGACCAGCCGGCCGTCCCGCTCCTCCAACGGCAGAATCTTGTTTTCGCGGGCGACCGATTCCGGCACCAATTCCACGACGCTTTCGGGAATTTCCACTTTGGCCAGGTCGATGTACCTCAGCCGATGGACGGTTGCCAACGCCTCCATGACTTCGTCCGCCGTTGCGTGCCCCAGTTTGACCAGGGCATCGCTGACGTTGGTCGACGTCTCACGCGCCACCGAGTCCGCTTCGTGGTATTGTTCGGGGCTAATAACGCCGCGTTCGACCAAAATTTTGCCAAACCCTTTGATCGGGTTATTCCGTCCGTTTTCCTTGGCCATGTTGGATCTCTTGCTGAATAATTCCAGGCGTCATTTCGCCGCCAGCGGCTGTCTCACCCTCCTCCACAAGGGTGTACCTCGGGGTCGCCGGCTGCCGGTTCAGAGGCTCCCCGTGCGCAGTCCAATGCGGTTTCCATCCGACCGGCTGCCTTGGACTCGAACCTGCCAGTTCGCCAAATGCTGACGCCAAGCGTCTTGCTTTTAGGCCGACTGCCGCACGATTCGCCCCCTGGCCTGCGCAAACAACCTGTGCGCGGCGGCTGGCGAATCACCTGTCCGACGCTGGTTCCTGGCGGCCAGACTGCTGCCCGTCTGGCTAGAATTTCCCCGCAACAGACAATTATATTCGGAAGCGCGGAGCGTTCACCAGCCAATCGGCGGAGATTTATCAGTATTTTCCCGCCGCCGATTCTTCCAGCCACTGCCGTTTCCGGCGACGTTTGGCCAAGCGGCCTCGATAGCCAGTCCCCTCCGACTCGGGTTGCCAATAGCTCCCCAGCACTCGGTAGAAAACCAGCAGCGCGATCGATCCGGTCACACCCACCAAAAACCCTCGGGCGCTCATCGGCAAGATCAGCTCGTCGCGATAGAAATACTTCAAAAGTGCGCAGGCGATCAAAGCCCCGACCGTCGCCATCATGATCGACGCCACATTGCTCTCGGCATCTCGCGGCGGGACGACGACCAACGCCAATAACCCGAGCACGGTCCCGAATCCAATCCAGGTGAAGGCTTGGTTTGCCAGATTTTGCAGCGCGCTGAATTCCATGCGGAAGTCTCCCGATGGCGGTCGAATTTCCAGCACGTTACCAGATACCGAGTCGTCCACCCAAGAGCAATTCGCCCCCTATTCTCCCCGAATCGGCCGAAAGATCTTGGTCTGCGGGTTGACGAACTTTTCGTACCGAGCGGTGTAGATCCGGTACAGTCTTTCCTGGCAGCGATACCGCACCCCCTTTTTCGGACGACTCCGCCGGTACGTTCCATCCGGCTGCAGCTGATAACACAGGGCGTGCTCTCCCAAAAAACAATCCAGAATCATCTGCAAATCGGCTTTGCATTCGGGATCTTCGACCGGAACCAGAATCTCCACGCGGCGATCCAGGTTGCGAGGCATCAGATCGGCGCTGCCGATCATCATCAAATTGTCGCCGTTGTGACAAAAACGGAAAATCCGAGAATGCTCCAGAAAACGATCGACCACGCTCACCACGCGAATATTCTCGCTCAGTCCCGCAACGCCGGGGCGGAGGCAACAGATTCCGCGCACATTCAAGTTGATTTGGACTCCCGCCTGGGACGCCGCGTACAGGGCGTCGATGATCTGAGTGTCGACCAGCGAATTCAACTTCATGTCGATTTGGGCTTCCGCCCCCGACTTGGCCGCCAGCGTTTCGATCTCGATCATCTCGGTCAAGCGTTCCCGCAAGCTGAGCGGCGCCAACACGATCTTTTGTAAAGGGAGCGGTGCGGAGAAGCCCGCGATCGCGTTGAAGGCTCGAATGGCGTCGTCCCCCAACTGCCGGTCGCACGTCAGGTAGCTCAGATCGCTGTACAGTTTGGACGTGACCTCGTTGTAGTTCCCTGTCCCCACGTGGATGTAGCGACGGATCCCCCCCGATTCTCGCCGCACGACGATGCAGAGCTTGGCATGGACCTTGAGGCCGCGAATCCCATAGATCACGTCGACCCCCGCCGTTTCCAATTGCCGAGCCCACGCGATATTCCGCGCCTCATCGAATCGCGCTTTGAGCTCGACAATCGCGGTCACGTGCTTCCCCGTGCGAGCCGCGTCCGCCAACGCCGCTACGATGGCGCTGTTTCGGCTGGTCCGATACAATGTCTGCTTGATGGCCAACACATCTGGATCGGCGGCGGCCCGTTGCAGCAGCTCCACCACCGGGTCGTACGTCTGATACGGATGAAACAGCAAGCGATCCCGTTCGGCGATAATTTCGAATAGATCGCTACCCGCCGGCATGTCGGGCACGAGTTGGGGTGGCCACGGTTCGTCTTTCAATTCCCCGCGCCCTTGAATTTGGGTCAGGCGCATCAGAGCCGACAGATCGATCGGCCCACGGCAAGGATAGATATCGGCCGGCTCGACGTGCAGCGCTTCGCGGAGAAATTCTTGCATCGCCGGGCTGGCCGAATGGTCGACTTCGACGCGGATACAATCGCTGACCTTGCGCCCCTCCAACAGCTGCTCGATCTCCTCCAACAAATTGCCGCCCCCCACCTCGTCGACTTCCAGATCGGCGTTCCGCGTCACGCGAAACGTGGTGCACTCCATCACCTCCTCACCCGGAAACAAAGTCGGCACGAATTGCTTCACCACGCTTTCCAGCAACACGTAGTGAAACCCGGTCTCCTCGGGGAGAGTCCACAATCGGTTCAAGCTCTTCCCCAACGAAATCACCACGTGCCGCGCGGGGACCTCCGGCTGCCCGCCTGCAGTCCCCTTGGGCGTTTCTTCCGCGGCATCCGCGATCCGCGTTCCACCGCCGCGGAGCGAAACACAAAGACACAAGGGCGCTCCCGCCAACAGCGGAAACGGCGATTGCGGCTCCAAATGCAGCGGCGAGATCACGCTGGTGATCACCTCGTTGAACTGCCGCTCCAAATACGCCCACTGGGATTCGTTCAGCGATTCCACCGGCAGCCGCCGAATATCTTGTTCCGCCAGCTGCGGCTCCAGTTCCTCCAGCAACACGGCATACTGCTGTTGGGTAAACTGCCGCACTTGTGCCTTGAGTTCCGCCAAACGCTGCTCCACCGTCGCGACCGCAGCGTCGCCGCGAATCCGCCATTCTTCCAAGAGGAATTGCAGGCTCCCCACGCGGACTTGAAAGAATTCGTCCAGATTGGACGCGGTGATCGCCAGAAATTTGACCCGTTCCAACAAGGGATGCTCTTGGCCGCGCGCTTGATCCAGGACGCGCGAGTTGAACTCCAACCAACTGAGTTCGCGATCCAAATAGGGTTCGTGTTTTGTCTGCGCCATAACTGCCGGCTCGGCCTTCGCCTCGAGGGACCCGTGCTTGCGTGGCTCGGTGATTCGTCGATAATTCCCCACGCAACGGCCGGCAGCACCGCCGGCTCGTCGCCCTAATTCTACTCGATTTTTTCCAGGATCATGGGGATGCACCAGCGACCATTTGACGTATTTGGAATCGGCAACGCGATGGTCGACATCTTGGCGTTCGTCGACGATGCATTCCTGGAAGAATTGCAGCTGGTCCGCGGTTCGATGATGTTGGTTGACTCGGCGGCCCAGGCTCAGATTCTCGCGCGGCTGGAGGGAATCCCACTCAAACTGGCGTCAGGCGGTTCCGCCGCCAACACGATGATCGCGATCGCTCAAAGCGGCGGCAACGGCTTCTACACCGGAAAGGTCGCCCACGACCTGCACGGCGAATTCTACCAGCAAGACATGGTGCGGTCCGGGATCCGCTTCGATGTCCCCCTCACTCCTGCGGCGAGCGAGCCGACCGGAAGCTGCGTTGTGCTCACTTCGCCGGACGCGGAGCGGACGATGTGCACGCACTTGGGGATCTCGACTCAACTCGCACCGTCCGATATCCACCTCGATCACCTCCAGCTCTGCAAATTCGCGTACATCGAAGGCTACTTGTGGGATGCGGAATCCCCCCGCGCGGCCTGCCTGGAGGCAATGCAACAAGCCCGGCGGATGCAGATTCCTGTCGCGTTCACCTTTTCCGACTCGTTTCTCATCGATCGCTTCTCCGACGACTTCCGGGAGATGACCCGCGAGTACTGCGATCTGTTGTTCTGCAACGCCGACGAAGCGCGGCAATTCTGCCAGACCGACTCCTTGGCCGAATGCGCTGAGAAACTAGGTCAACTCGTCCAGCTGGTCTTTCTGACGAATAGCGAACAAGGCTGCTATGTGATTCGCGACGGACAAGCCGAGCACGTTCCTGGGTTTCCCTTGCGACCCCTGGACACCGTCGGAGCGGGCGATGCGTTCGCGGGCGGTG
>JBGSLW010000294.1:0-1971 GCA_041740495.1 Pirellulaceae bacterium | reverse complement strand
CTGCGGTATCCGGTGTTGGATGCGCGAAGAAACCGCAGGCGAGCGCCAGGCGGCTGATGTTTTGGGACAAAGCCAAGTTAAAAGACGGAGTTCAATCTCGAATGTCGGAATCCCCCGATGAGTTGACCGCGGTCGCGCGGTTCGAAAAGTTGTATGCCGCTGGCGCGCGCTGGGATATCGATGAGCCGCAGCCGCTCATTCGCGAATGGCTCCGCGAGGGGAAGTTTCGCGGTCGAGTCCTGGACATCGGATGCGGCACCGGGGACAACGCGCTCTTGTTGGCGTCGTGCGGCTACGAGGTTGTCGGCGTGGACTTCGTCGCGGCGGCCATCGCTCGAGCCCAAACGAAATTGGCGGCGTACCAACCCCCCCTGCCCAAGCCGCCTCGCTTCCTGGTAGGTGACGCGTTGAACCTGGACGATGCCCTGGGGACCTTCGATACCGTGCTGGATAGCGGCCTGTACCATGTGTTTCCACCCGAAGCGCGACGGCGCTATGTCCAGGCGGTGGCACGGCGATTGCGACCTGCGGGTTGGCTACTGCTGGTGTGCTTTTCCAATCGCCAGCCGGGGACCGAAGGTCCGTTGCGGATGAGCGAGTCGGATTTGCGCGAGGACTTCACTCCCCCCTGGCGAATCGAACGACTGGAGCCAGCCCATTATCGTTTTCGACCCGGCCCGTCCAGCCCGCCATCGGTGGTCGACGACCCGATCCACGCCGCCGCCCATGCATGGTGCGCAGAAATTCAATGGCAGGTCAACGTCTAGGCATGAGAATATCGGCGCCGATCAGCCGCCTGGCGCTAGCCTGCGGTTTCTTCGAACCAGCTTGGCCAAAAACCGCAGGCAAGCTCCAGGCGGCTTATTTTTCAATCGAATCATTACGCCATTTCATAGAGGAGAAACGATGAAAATCCGAGCAATCCGCGTTTATCAAATCGACTTGCCGCTGGTCGAAACGTCGTACCAATGGAGCGGCGGAAAATCTGTCGCCGTTTTTGACAGCACGGTGGTGTCGGTCGAGACGGACTCGGGGTTGATCGGTTGGGGCGAATGCTGTCCCTTGGGTCCGGTGTATCTCCCCTCGTACGCCGCGGGCGTTCGGGCGGGGCTGCACGAATTGGCGCCGCAACTGATCGGCGCCGATCCGTTGGCCTTGGGGGAACTCAATCAGCGGATGGATCGAGTCTTGAAGGGGCACCCTTACGTCAAATCGGCGATCGATATCGCGTGTTGGGACTTATTGGGACGGCACGCCGGTCTGCCGGTTTGCACTCTCTTGGGAGGTCGCTACGGGGAGGACTTCCATTTGTATCGCGCGATCTCGCAAGCCGAACCGGCCGCGATGGCGGCCAACGTCGCGGGGTATCGCGCCGAGGGCTATCGCCGGTTTCAACTAAAGGTCGGCGGCGATCCGGATACGGACATCGAGCGAATTCGGGCGGTGCGGGCGATGTTGCAACCCGGCGACCGATTGGTGGCGGATGCGAACACCGGTTGGACGCAGCACGAGGCAGTTCGCGTCTGCCGAGCGGTTCGAGATTTGGACGTCTACATCGAACAGCCGTGTGCGAGCTATGAAGAATGCCTGGCCGTGCGGCGGCTGACCGATCATCCGTTTGTCCTGGACGAAGTGATCGACGGGGTCGACGGATTGCTGCGCGGGCACCGCGATCAGGCGATGGACGTGGTCAATCTCAAGATCGCCAAGTTCGGTGGGCTGACGAAGGTCCGCACGGCGCGCGATTTGTGCGTGGCGCTCGGGATCGGCATGACGCTGGAGGATACGTGGGGCGGCGACCTGGTGACCGCTGCGATTGCGCACTTGGCGCACAGTACCCCGACTCCGTTGTTGTTTACCAGCACGGATTTCAACAGTTACGTGACCGTGGCGTATGCTCCGGGAGCGCCCCGCCGGAAGGCGGGTCGCTTGGCGGCGCCGACGACCCCCGGGCTGGGCGCCGAGCCGGAC
>JBGSLW010000293.1:0-12055 GCA_041740495.1 Pirellulaceae bacterium | reverse complement strand
CATGTGTTGACACATACCTACTAAGCTCCGATGCTTGGTTTGGTTCGCCGTTGTCGCACAAACTCCCTGCGCCGAAAAAACTCAACGCACAATTCCGCCTAAAGCCCGTAATATCCAATAGAACTTATGGGTAAACCTAAGGGCTAGCGCCAGGCGGCTGATCTCAATGAGCTTTGTCCCAGAACATCAGCCGCATGGCGCTAGCCCGCGGTTTCTTCGCGCGTCCAACACCGGAAACCGCAGGCTAGCGCCAGGCGGCTGATCTCAATGGGACGCGAAACTGTGTTTTGGGACAAAGCCTAGCAAATCACAGGCAAGCGCCAAGCGGCTCGTCGCCATCAAACTCGTACTCATGTTTCGGGCCCAAGAATAGTTTATCCAATCCGGGCTGTGTTCGAAATCCGGATGACCCACGGTACGGATGCCCAACGCTGTCGAGGCGCTAAAACATCAAGACCGCAGGACGGTCGAATCCCAAAAACTGGTATTCCTCGCTTGGATCCACCATCGAATACAGATCCCAATCCCCCGATTCGGTCGTCAACACCGCCACCTTGCCGAACATGACTTGTTCCAACAGGCTTGGGTGGGCCACCGAAACTTGCATCGTGAAAATACTTGGTCGACCAAACGTGAAGGCATGTTCCTGCAGACTCGCGGCCAGCTCGCTCAAGCCGCTGCGCGAGGCGATCAGCATCACTTCCTGCCGCGAGTTTTCCCCACGCAACAAAGTCATCGTCGCCGACAAATCGGGGTTTTCGATCAAGCTCATGTGCACGTTGATTTCGGTCATTCGGTCAGGCAACAGGCGATGGGTCGCCAACCTGGCCGCGGTCGACGGCGAGACGACCAGGAATATGTCGAACAGTTCGGCCAAGCGCCCCACGACCGTCTCCAGATCCAAACTCGACTCGGGAGCGGGGTGGTAGCGCCAAATGTGCCCGGCCAGTTTCTCCGTGGCATACTCCGATCCCAACACGACTGGCACTTGCTTCGACGGTCCGCCAGCGGCCGGCGACTCCGCTGAGATTTGAGCATCGAACTCGGACACCACGATCGGCGAGCTGCCGGCAGTCCCCTCACCCTGCCCTCTCCCCCCAACGGGGGGCAAGGGTTCGGGGATACCTTGACCTTTCTCTCGCTGAGGGGGAGTTGGGATCGGGCCAGGCTCCCAATCGATCGGAGAACTTCGGTGGATTTCACCGGGGGGAGATGGACTGGTTGCCGCGGGACCGATGGGCGACGTCATGCCGGTTCCGGCAACGGTCCCCCCAGGCTCCCACGTCGCCGGCTCTCGAACGACCGATTCTTGCTGGACCGATATCTCGATTTCGCAATCGCCAAAGGTGATCGTATCGTGGTCCTTCAGCCGCTTGCGGCGATTCGGCTGATCGTTTACGCGCATCTCCGCGGAGTCCACCAGGCATTCGCAAAAACACCCCATCGGTTGGTGAGCAACCGCGATGTGAATCGGCTGAACGCCGGGATCATCGGGAATGCAAATATCGGCAGAATCCGAGGAACCCGCCTCGACGACTTGCCCCAAGCGCAACCAGACGCGCTGGCGAGGTTCGCCGCGAACTCGCAACTGTAACGTCACCCGTCTCATCAAAAATCCAATGCCGATGCCCTTCGTGTAAGGCTTTCTCCCACGACGAAACATGATAGCACTTCGCCAAGTCACTTTCATCGCGACGGCGTTTTTGCTACCGTCCCCGGGTTTTGCAGAGATAGCACCGCAAATGCCTGGCCCGTAGGGGTCGGCTTTACCACGCAAATTATGGACAGTCGACAACCCTGGTATTCCCGCAGACTCGCCGAAGCGTCTTGGGCGCCAAGTCCGCTGCAGGTCGGGCTCTCGCATTTCAACCGGTTTGCGGCCGGTTTGGGAGTCTTCGGCTTGCTGCTGATAGCCGCGATCTTGTGGGTTCGCCAATCGGTGGACGAGCAGATCCGAATCAAGGTCGATCGCGAGCTCAACGCAGCGCTGGCAGGGTTGGGGTTGCATGCCACCCTGGACGATGCGCACTTTGTCCCGGGCGAGGGAATCCTATTCCGCGGGCTGACGATCGCGGACAACCAGCAATCTCATTTGGTTGTCGACCGGATCTTGGTGCGGGGGGCGATCGGTTGGCACCAACTCTTGCTGGGACAAGTCGAGCCGCAAAACGTCGAGGTCCGTGGGGCCAAATTAATCTGCGTCCGGGATCTGCAGGGGCGCTGGAACTTCGAATCGTGGTTGGCGGGGATCGGGCGCCAGCCCAACCTCGGCGGCTGGCGGATGGTCCCCGTGCAACTGCGGCAATGCCAGGTCGAGATTCGAGTGCAAGGTCCGAGGCATACCTTGGCTTACGCTCTGCGGGATCTGTCGATTGCCGCGATGCCGCGCCGGCAGTCCCATCCGGCCGGAGCGAACTCGACGCCGGACTCGACGCCGGTTCCCAGCCCAACGGAATGGCTGGACATTCAGGGGGGGCTCACCGCCAACGGAGTTCAGCAGGTCAATTTCCAGCTCAGTTGGAACCTGGCCACTCAGCGTTGGTCGGCGGCCGTCGCGGCCGTTGCTGCCGCGATCGATTCTAAAATGCTGTCCGCTGCGACGGAACTTGTGGGCGAGCCGATTCGGCTCAACACCCAATTCCGAGGAATCCTCGACCTGCAGTGCTCGTCGCAAGGTTCGTTCCACCCGCTGCGGTTGGACGCATTTCAGGTCGACGGCAGCCTGAACGACTTCGAGGTCAGCGATCCGGCGATTCCGACGACGATTCGCGAGGCCCGAGCCAAATTTCGCTTGACCCCCACGGCGATCGACGTGTGGGATGTGGAAGCCCGCTCCGACGAGGGGAATATTGTCTGCCAATTTCATCGCGACGGGCTGTGGGACGGCCCTTGGCGTTGGACCGGAACCTGCCGGCGCGTGCGGATCGATTCGGCCATCGCTCAGAGGCTTCCCCCCGCTTTGCATTCCCTGTTCACCACCTGGCGGCCAGAGGGCCTGGTCGACCTGGAATTCGATGTCCGCCGGACCTCAGAGCGAATCGTCCCGCATCTCCGCGCGGGGATCTTGGACGCCAGCTTTGAATTCGAGAAGTTCCCCTATCGGATCGAACATTGCGTCGGCCAGCTGGTCCTGCAGGATGACCATTGCACTTTCCAGATGGAGGCCTTGGACGACAATCGGATTGTGCGGATCGCCGGCGACGTGCGCAATCCGGGCAAGGACTTTACCGGGGGGATCGATATTCTAGTCGATGGTTTATTGCCGCTGGACGCCAAGTTGTTTCGGGCGTTGGAGGCACAACCAAAAACAGCGCAATTGGTCCAGCGATTCCACCCGACGGGACACGTCCAATTCGAGGCTCGGATTGAACGCGATGACCCCAGGACGCCGCAAGCCGACAAGGAGTATCGCATCCAGCTGGTCGATTGCAGCGTCCGCCACGACTTGTTCGATTACCCGTTCTACAACGTTAACGGCGAGCTCCGCCTGCGGAATGATTCGGTCGACGTCCGACAGGTGACCGGAGTCCACGGCAATGGCAGCGTCCAATGCGATGGCCGTTGGACGAAAGCCGATGGTCTGGAGTTGAACTTCGCGGCCCGCAGCGTCAACTTGGACGACCAGCTGTTGGCCGCGCTGCCGTCGCTGGCGCGCGCCCGCTGGACGGAACTGCGTCCGACCGGAGTCGTCGACCTGGTCCATGTCCGGATGATCCAAGCGAACGAGCCCTCACCGACGCAGATCGACGTCGATGCGGAACTGACAGGAGGCTCCGACCCGCAACGAAACTCGGTTTCGATTCGCCCAACCTGGTTTGATTACTCGATTCACAACCTATCCGGACACGTGCGCATCGCCTCCGGGGCCATTCAATTGCAGGCGATGCGCGGGCAACACGGAGGGACTTGGTTTTCGTGCGACGGCCAAGGAACGTTCGATGCGTCGGATTGGCGTCTCGAGTTGACTCGGATTTTCGTCGGCGGCGTCAACCCGGATGAGGAGCTGTTGACCGCCCTGCCCCCGGCGCTGGCCAACGCGGCGCGGCGGCTCAGTCTGACGGGCCTCTTGAATGTCGGCGGCACGGCGATCGTCCGCGGCGGCTCCCTGCCAGCGCAGGAGAGCGCCCGGCAACTTCCCGAGCGCCCGGCATCTCAAGCGTATACCGCGTGGAATTCCACACCCACCTCCAGTGCACCGCACACCACGCCGCGAACCGGCGGCGGTGCGAAACACGCACTGCCCCACTTCTCCGGCGTCACGCTGGACTGGGACTTGCGCGTCGATTTCGACAACCTCCGCACCCATGTCGGCACCCCCATCGAAAATATCTGCGGATTCGCCACGCTCCGCGGCCAAGTCCAACCAGAACGCTTCTACTGCCGCGGTGACTTGAACGTCGACAGCGCCATGATCGCCCGTACCCAACTGACCCAGATTCAAGGTCCGATCTACCTCGACGACCATGTCCTCCTGATGGGTTCGCGGACGAGTGAAGTTTCACCCGGCGGACCACAACCCCCCCTGGCCAGTCAGTTCTGTGGGGGAACCCTGCTGCTCGACGGGAAAATGGATATGCAGGACCAGTACCCCTTCGTACTCGACGCCCAGCTGGAGCAATGCGATATGAGCTGCATCTCGGACGAGCTGGTTCCCAAACATAAGAACTTGTTGGGGCTGGGTTACGCCAAAGTCCGACTGGCGGGCGATACCTCCGGACGCCACTCGTGGCGCGGGACAGGTGAAGTCTACCTCCGCGGCGCGCGGATCGAGGTCCCCATCATGTCGGCACTGGGACAAGTCCTCCGCGAAACCGAGCTCGATCGAACCGTCTTCGACGAAAGCAACATCACCTTCGATATCCGCGGTGAGAACATCGATTTCAACCAGATCGAAATGATCGGCAGCCCGATCAGCTTGATCGGCAACGGCCGAGTCAACCACAATCGCGAGATCGATCTCGACTTCTACACCATCCTGGGACGCAACCGGATCCGCATCCCGATCGTCACCGATCTGTATCGCGTCAGCAGCCAACAGTTTTTGCACATCAAAGTCGACGGCGATTTGGACAACCCGCGCACCCACAAGACGGTACTGCCCGGCATCAACGAACCACTCCAACGTCTGGCCGAAGACCTGGAGCCGCGCGAAGTCCGTTAGACGACCCTCACGACAGGTACGCCGGGTCCAATTCGGTCAAACGGGACTCGATCAACCCCCGCGCTCGCTCCAGATCGACCGCCGCGGCGTTGTCCAGCCCTTCCGCCAACTCGTTGAGAATCGCCTCTTGAATTCGTCCGCGGTCGAGCGCGTCGCGGTAGGGAATCCGATGGAACATCACCATCGAATAGCGCGGCACAAACCGTTGCGGGAAGAGCCGTTCCAATTGAAAGCCGATTTCTTTCTTGATGGCAAACTGGGGGTCCAAGACGCTGTCCCGCATGACGATGTAGTTTTCCAACGCCATGTCGGCGATCGCCTCCGCGTTCGGCTTCCGCATCTGTTGGAACTGAGCCATCGACCCTTCCCAGTCGTGGTTGGACTGGTCGAGCAACCGGACGAACTCCGCACAGTCTTCGAAACCGGCGTTCATCCCTTGGCCATGGAAGGGGACGATGGCGTGGGCGGCGTCGCCGATCAACATGCCGCAGCCGGGGATGGCCCAGGGCCAGCAACGCACCGTTCCGAGCTCACCGGTCGGATTGCGAAAAAACGATTCGACCAGATCGGGGATCCGCCGCGCTGCATCCGGGAAGTACTCGGAAAAAAACGACTGCACCGCCTCCGGACTCTGCAGCTGTTGGAAACTCGACGCGCCGCGTTTCGGCAGGAACAGCGTCACGGTGAAGCTGCCGTCCAGATTCGGCAGGGCGATCAACATGAATCCGCCCCGAGGCCAGATATGCAGGGCCTCCCGTTCCAGCTGATATTCCCCGCCCGGACCTGGGGCGATATGCAATTCTTTGTAATCGTGGTCGAGCATTTCCGATTGATCGACGCCCCCGAGGCGCGACGTGATCAACCGCCGCGCGAGCGATCCGCCGCCGTCCGCCGCCACGAAAAAATCGAATCCGATGGTGCGGCGAGCCTGCCGGCCCGCGTCTTGAACGTCGACGGTCCGGCGGACAAAGTCGATATCGACGACCTCACTTTGAAACTCGATTTTCGATTCGGGATCTTGATCAATCGCATCCATCAAGATCGCGTTCAAACCGCCGCGTGACACCGAGTAGATGACTTCGTGAGGCCGTTGGCCGTACGGCAAGAATTCCAGCACTTCGTCCGGCCCGTGGATCATCCGTCCCCGCATCGGGATCAAGCACCGCGCGACTTCGTCGAACAACCCGGCGCACCGCAACCCATGGATCCCTCGTTCCGCGAGGGCCAGATTGATCGAGCGGCCTGCCGAAATGTTCTGCCGCCGCAGATCGGGTCGCTTCTCGAGGACCAGAACCCGGTAACCGCGCTGCGTCAACAGCGTCGCCAGCAGGGAACCCACCAGTCCGGCGCCGGATAGGACAACTTGTTGCTTACGTTTCATCGACTGCGTCCAAGCATTCCGCCAGAGCTTCTACAAAATCGAACACATCGCAGAACGAATTGTACAAGGGGGTCGGCGCCGCCCGCAGGACATCGGGGACTCGATAGTCGACCTCGACATGGCGATCCTGCAGCAGCCGCTGCACGCGGTGCGCCTGGCCAGCTTGCAAGCGGATCGACAGCTGACAGCCGCGGCGATTCGGATCGCGCGGAGTGACCAAACGCACTCGGTCCCCCAGCCGTTCGGACAGGCGTTGTTCCAAAAACCCGGTCAGCTGCCGCGACTTGGCCCGCAAGGGTCGCATCCCCCCCGCTTCCAAAAACACTTCCAGAGCGGCGCGGTGCGCGGCGAGCGAGAAGATCGGCGGGTTGCTCAACTGCCAACCCTCCGCGGTGGGGATCGGATGAAAATCCAGACCCATTTCGAACCGCGAGGCCTTGTCGTGCCCCCACCAACCGGCCAGGCGGGGCAACTCCGTTTGCCCGGCGTGCCGTTGGTGCACGAAGCAGCCCGCGATCCCACCCGGCCCGGAGTTGAGATACTTGTAGCTGCACCAGACGGCAAAATCGACCTCCCAGTCGTGCAGCTGCAGCTCGACATTGCCCACGGCGTGCGCCAAGTCCCAGCCGATGGGGACTCCCTCCCGCCGCGCCAAGCCTGTGATCGCAGGGATTTCCAACAGTTGGCCCGTGTAATATTGGACGCCAGGCAAGATCACGAGCGCCAATTCGTGCCGGTGTTCCGCCAGCAGTGTTTCCAGTTGATCGACTTGCAGCTCCGTTTCTCCCGGAGGTGTACACCAGTACACCATTGCGTCCGCGGGATCGATGCCGTGCCAGCGCAGGTGGGTCTCGATCGCATAGTGATCCGAGGGGAACGACTTTTCCTCCAACAGGATCTTCCGTCGACGCCCCTCTGGGCGATAAAACGTGGCCATCATCAGGTGGAGGTTGGTCGTCAGCGAGTTCATCGCGACCACCTCGTCGGGCCGAGCCCCCACCAGTGTCGCGAGCGGCTCGCTCAGCAACTCGTGGTAGGGAAGCCAGGGATCGACCCCTGAGGTATGCGCGCGGACCGCCAGCGTCCGCCACTTTTGCAGTTCGGCGTCGATCCGGGCCGCCGTCCGGCGCGGTTGCAATCCCAAGGAGTTGCCTACCAGGTAGATCCACGGCCGCCCGGATGACTCAGGAACGAAGAATTCGGCGCGAAACTGCCGCAACGGGTCGGCTTGATCAAGTCGTTGGGCATCGGCGCGTTGCAACGGCATCCGCAACTCCTCAGGGGTCCTGAACGGGTCGAATCGGGAACAAGATTGGGCGGGACGGCGCGGCGTCGGACTCCCACGCTGGCGTTTGCAGGTTGACCAGGTACAAACCGTCGCCGATCGAATCCTCCACGAAAATCATCTCGGTGATCGTTTTCTCTTTCGCCGCAGTGGACTCGGGCCGCTGCCCCCCCTGGGCAATCCGCCAGAAAACATGGTGATTCGACAGGCGTCCTTCGTCGTACGTCCGGTCAATCGAGGGGAGATCGACCAGCAAGTGATCAAAGCGTTCCGCGATCCAGGCAATCGCTTGCGTCGTCAAAAAGCTCGGCATCACCTCGGTTCCGTACCGGGCCTGGATCTTGTGCGGGGCGTTGGGAAGGGTCCGCAGGATCAACCCAAAGTTCGCGGGCTCGCGTTCCGCAATCAGCTCGGCAACCGCAGTCTGCACTTGTTGATAACGGGCAACCAGTCGTTCCCGAGTGATAACCTGGTCTGCCGGGTCCAGCGCCGGTTGGTACGACTCCGAGGAGGCCGTCGCCGGGATCGGCTCGACGCTGATCAGCCAGGCGAGGAATAGAGGCGGGAGCTGGAGGGAAGGAACCGCGCCGTCGGATTCGACGATATGGTACATCGATTCGGTGTGGGTCCCGTTGCAATGCGGAATCAGTTCGATCGCGTCGACGTTGCAGCCCCCGCCTTCCGAGAGGGCGCCGATGAAACCACCCTCGCGCACCGGGCGGCGCGTCGCTTGTGCAACCCCAAAGTGATTCGGCTGGGAGGACGTGAACGTTTGTGGAATTGCCAGATCGTGCGCTGCTGCGAGATCGGCCTGCCACCACGTTCCGCGGTAGTCGAAGCGGAATTTCATAGCGACTCATGCTACGCGATGGCCAACCCGGAAAACAAGCGACGGAGCGGCGCAAAAAAGAGGAGCGAAACAACGAAGTCCGCTGTTTCGCCCAAAAACATCCGATAGGTCAGGGACGGAGAGAGAGCGAGCCTAGAGCTTCCAATAAGGCCTCGTGTCCAATGGAATAAGTCGGATTCAAGCGCCCAACGATCAGCCGCCTGGCGCTAGCCTGCGGGTTCTTGGGACCAACGAGCCCCGAAACCGCAGGCTAGCGCCAAGCGGCTGATTTTTTCACTCGAGTTGACGCTGTTTTTTGCTTACGTCGTCTTGGGGTCGGTTCCCTCGCTCGTGTTAGGTTGAGCACCGGTTTCCGGCTTCGGCTCCACGTAATAGGGATTCCGTTGGATCAAAGGGGTTACGGGTGCGACCATTTCGACCGGGGCGATGCCCGGCGGGGCGGCGTACGGGCTGACGCCGTAGGGTCGGTAGATGATGTCTTGGCTGTAATAGACCGGCGGGTAGAGGGCGAAGAACGGCGGCTCATCGACCCGCGGTGTGGGAGCGATCGGAATTCCGCCCCAGTTGCCTCGACCCCAACCGCGTCCGCGAAACGGCCCATTTTTCAAACCGTAACCGAACCCGGTCCCAAGTTCGTAACCCTCCATTTGTGCCAACGCCGATTGACTCACGGCGCACGCACTGACGGCGACCGCGACGATCGCCAACAATTTTGGTAACTTCGTCATAAACAAGCCTCTCCAACAAAACGCGGACCTCCTGTCCTTGCCTAGCTTCAACCCAACGAATCGAGTCCGCTGCGAACGCTCACGGCGGTCAACCCCGAATTCAATCCACAGAATTTCACGATAAACGCGGCCCGCACGGATTCAATAGCGTTTGCCACTGTGCCGCGGCGATTCGGCAAAAAGTCGGAGAAATCCTGGTGGACGAATCGATACAACGAACAGAATCGCTAAAATCGCGCGCTTTCGAATTGGGGTTTCAGGCCGTCGGGATCTGTCCCGCGGCGCCGCCGCACGGATTGGCGCATTTGGATGCCTGGCTGGCGCGAGGCTTCGACGGCGAAATGGGTTATATCCGCCGCCGCCGCCCGGCGTATGAGCATCCGCGACACGTCTTGCCGCAGGTCGCCAGCGTCGTCGTACTGGTGAGCATGTATCAAACCGCCGAGCCGCACATGCCGGCAACCGGCCAAGGAAGGGTCGCCCGGTACGCCGTCAGCGGCAACGACTACCACGACATCTTGCGGGCTCGGCTGAAGTGCCTGGCGGACTTCCACCGCGATCAAGTTCCCGGTGCGCACGTTCGCGGCGCCGTCGACACAGCGCCGCTCTTGGAGCGCGAATTGGCCCAACTCGCGGGACTAGGCTGGCAGGGGAAAAACACACTCCTGCTGCATCCGCGTTTGGGGAGCTGGTTTTTTTTGTCCGAGTTACTGACGTCGGTTCGCTTGGCCTACGATTTGCCATTCGTAACCGACCATTGCGGGACATGCCGCGCTTGTTTGGACGTTTGCCCCACCGATGCGTTCGTCGCCCCGACGGTACTCGACGCCACTCGCTGCATCAGTTATTTGACGATCGAACACCGATCGCAGATACCGCTGGAGCTTCGAGCCCCGCTAGGCGATTGGCTGTTCGGTTGTGACCTTTGCCAGGAGGTCTGCCCCTGGAACCGCAAGCCACTCCCCAGCGACGACGCACTATTCGCACCGGCCCCTGCCTTCGACCCGATCGATCTGGTCCCGCTGTTTGGGTTGGGCGCCGACGAATTCGAGCGCCGATTTGCCAGGACGCCGCTGGCCCGACCCGGCCGAGCCGGTTTGCTGCGCAACGCTGCGATCGTCTTGGGAAATCAGCAGAATGCGTCCGCCGTCGATGGACTCGTTCGGGGCTTGAATGATTCCGAGACCATCGTGCGCGGCGCTGCTGCCTGGGCCTTGGGTCAGATCGGCACGGCGGCCGCCTGGGAGGCGCTCCACAGACGCCTGGAAGCGGAGCAAGACGATCAAGTGCGAGCGGAGATCGCGATGGCGCTGGGGAAATCGTAGGTTCCACGGCGATCAGCGGACCGCGGTGGGAGGCGCCGGCAATTGGAGTTTTTGCGCCGTGGCGGCCAGGCTTTCCAGATACCGTTTGAGCCAATCGTAGGTCGCTTGGAACTGGGGGTTGTTCGCCAGCGCGGTGTAGCGTGCATCCGCCAGGATTTGCTCGTAGCGGCCTTGCGCCGCGCGCAGCGCGTCGACGGAGGGGTGGGATGTCCCGCCGAATACTTCGGGGGGCAGGGCTAAGAAACTTTGCCAGTTTTGATCGAGCAAAGGAAACAGCGCGCCGGCGGCGCGAGCCAGTTCGGTGCGCACGGTAGTCAACTGCGACGCGGGATCGTGAGGCGGTTCCCCGCGTGTCGTTTGACCAACCGCGGTGTTGGCGGGCGGCGCCGCGACGGGAGCTCCGCTGTATTGCAGGAGCAATCGGGACAAGGACTGGGCCAGTTCGGGCACGACGACCGGGCCGCCTGCCACGGCCGGGCGATAGTAGTTGGCGTTGCGTCCTGCTTCGACGTTGATCACCGACCCGTCCAAGGCGACGCCGGCGAACAGTCCGCGACTACGCGACCACGAATAGATTTCGGCGGAAAGCCTCGCGTCGGTGGCGGCAGCCGCTTGGCGACCGACCGGTCCAGCAGCGACCGCGGCATCGGCGCCGATCGTAAATTTCCCGTCCAGAAGCCCTTGCACGCTTTGGGGGGTCTTGAACGCCAGCACGACGTCCGTCGACTGCACGCCGATTTGCCATCCGACGTTGCCGCCTCCCAACGAGATAAACACGGGAGCGTGCCAACTTCCCTGGTTGTCGCGAATCAGAAGGACTCCTTGCCCGTAGCGAGCTCCGACCACGAAACTCCCTTTGATCACGTTGGGAATGATCGCGACGGCATGCGCGTCCCGCAGCATCCCTTGAGGGATCCCTTCGTTCGGGATCGTCATGATTTCGTTGAGGACGGAAATCGACTCGGCGATCGTTCGCTCTTCGCCGCTTTGTGCCTGTGCGGCGCCGGCAAGTGACGCTGCCATGACCAACGCCGTTCCCAGACAATAGGCTTGTAGGCTGGTGTTCCGCATCCTGCGTGTCCCTTCACTCTGGGGATGAATCAATATGAAACGGCGCGAATTGTAGCGAACGGCGGCGAATCGAAGAATATCATCTTCCTCCCCCCCGCTTGCCTTCCCCCCCTGCTTGCCTTCCCCCTCGCTTTGTTTAACGCCAAGCCACAGGCGCCGGCACCTCGCCTTCCCCCCCCGCTTGCCTTCCCCCCCGCTTTGTTTAACGCCAAGCCACAGGCGCCGGCACCCCGCCTTCCCCCCCTGCTTGCCTT
>JBGSLW010000292.1:0-6016 GCA_041740495.1 Pirellulaceae bacterium | reverse complement strand
CAATCGTTCGCCGAAGAGTGTGACGTCGCGGATCCCGGCGCGGCCGCGGAGTTGCCCGAGCGCCTCCATCGGCCGCGGCAACTCGACCTGGTAACGCCGCGTCCCCGGCGGTGTGACCGCCGCCAACTGCTTGAGCGCATCCGGCTTGCCCAACATCAACAGCCGCGACATGTACAAATACGCGACATCCGTACACCGTTCCGCCTCGTCCATGTAGTGCGTGGTGACCAGCAGGGTGACCCCCTGACCGGAGAGTTCGAACAGCAGATCCCACAGGTCGCGGCGGGCGACCGGGTCGATCCCCGCCGTCGGCTCGTCCAGAAAAACGACTTCCGGCTGATGCACCAAGGCGCAGGCCAACGCCAATCGCTGCTTCCACCCCCCGGATAACGTGCGCGCCAGTTGATCGTACCGGTCGCCGATCCCTGTGAGTTCCGTAACAGCTGTCCGCCGTTCCAGCAGCCGTTGTCCCTCCAGCCCGTAGATCCGGCCATAGAAATTCAGATTCTCCAGCACGGTCAAATCGCCGTACAAGCTGAACTGCTGGGACATGTAGCCGACGCGCGGCTTGATCCGTTCGGAGTCGGCTTGGGCATCGCAGCCCAACAACATGGCGCGGCCGCGCGTCGCCGGCAGAATCCCCAACAGCATCCGGATGATCGTCGACTTGCCGCTGCCGTTCGGTCCCAGCAAGCCGAAAATAGAACCTCGGGCAACTGCGAAAGACACATCCTGCACCGCTGCCCGCGAGCCAAAATAGCGCGTCAAGTTCTCGACTTCGATCGTGGGTGATTGCATGCGGGTAGTTTACCGTAGCAGGAAGCGTAACAATCCCCTGGGCAAGCCAGGGGCATTCGGAATTCTGCTAGATAGCCGCTTGGCGCCGAAAATCCCGCAGGCTTGCCCTGCGGATTGTTAGGCTTCCTGCTACGCCCCCGACGGCGACAGCCAAACATCCGCTGTCATCCCTGGTCGCAAGATCCTGTCCGAGTTCGGCAGCGCCACGCGAATCCGGTACACCTGCTTTGCCCGTTCGTCGGTCGTCTGCACGTTGCTGGGGGTGAATTCGGCTTGGCGGGCGATGAAAGTGACTTCGCCTGAAAACTCTCGATCCGGCACGGCGTCGATCGTCACGCGGAGTTTGTCGCCAACCCGAATTTTAAGTTGGCTTTGCGGGACATACGCCCGGACCCACAGCTCGTCCAACGCCACCATCGTCAGGACGGGGGCGTTTGGCGGTGTCAGATCTCCCGGCTGCAGATCGAGTGCATCGATTTCACCGGCGCGGGGCGCAACGACGGTCAACTCTTTCTTCTGTTCGCGGATCGCGGCCAGCGAGCCCTCCGCGGCTCGCACGGCAGCTGCCGCGGCGTCAATTTCTTCTTGGCGGAAACCGCGTTGCGCCAATTCCCAGGCCCAACGGGCTTCTTCCGCGGTCGCCTGTGCCTGCGCAAGTTCCTCCGCGCGGGCGCCCGACTGGAGGATCGCCAGTTCATTTTCGCGAACCGCCAATTCCGCCTGTGCGGCCCGCCATTGTTGATCCGCGTTCTCGTATTCGGATTGGGAAATCGAGTTTTCCTGCAAGAGCTTGGCGTCGCGTTGGTAGTTCTGTTGGGCGAGATGGTTCAAGGCCTGGGCCGCCGCGAGTCGCTGTTCGGCCGCCGCGATTTCCTGGGAGCGCGGTCCCGCCCGCACCAGCTCGAATTTGGCTTGCATCGCCTCGTAATGGGCTCGGGCCTGGGCAACTTCCTCCGTCCGGAGTCCCGCCTGGAGTTTCGCGAGTTCCGCTTGGCGGAAGGCCAGCTCCGCCTCGGCGGTTTGCTCGCGTTGCGCTAGATCGTATGGCTCCAGCGTGACCAGCGGGTCGCCGGCGGCGACGCTCGCCCCTTCCGAAACGTGAATAGTGTACACACGTCCACCTATTCGCGAGCCGAGTCGAATTTCGTCGGTCTCCAGAATCCCGGAGACATGCGGCGGCGCGGGACGCCATTGGCTGTAGACGATCGCGGACAGCAATCCAACGGCGGCGACGATGGCCAGTATCAAACGTGGCATGTTCGGTTTCTCCCCAATCCCCCGGATCCCGCGCGAACCTCAGCCGCAGTCGACCGTATCGCATGATTGCAGCTGTATCTGAGGCAACCTAGAATCTAGTCGATTTGCAGCAAATTGCCACGGATCACGAGCACCTCTCAGCTACTGGCGGCTTATGGTTGGGCGTTGCTCCTCTCGACGTTCGCCCTCAATTAGCTCGGGATGCAAACAGTGCGTACGTAGCGAGCACTCAGGCAATATTCGCTTGGAGCCTAACCCGTGACGGTAACCGCTCACGAGCCGGGGGTCGGACGCGTTTTTCGGCTTGGACGGGCAATCGGCAATGTACGCCAACTCCGAAAAATGGGTCTGACCCCTTCAAAGTGCACCCCCATGTCGTTCGCCCCGTGAGCGCTTACTGCTCCGGTCAGAATTCCGTCTCCGAGAGTCGCTTTGACTATTTGGAGTGGGACGGTGAAAATAGATCAGAGACATGCCCAAGCCGCGTCGTCGAAGGGAAGCCTGGCAATGATTTCAAAAACTCGTATCGACGTTCTTACCGCGGATCAGTTGTTGGAGCTTCCCGACGATGGCAATCGGTACGAACTCGTGGGGGGAATATTGCGCATGATGTCTCCAGCGGGAAGTGAACACGGAAGAATCGCAGGACGCATCTACTTGCGACTGGCCACCCATGTGGAAACGAAAGCACTCGGCGAGACTTTTGCTGCCGAGACGGGTTTTTTGATTGCGACCAATCCGGATACCGTTCGCGCTCCCGACGCCGCGTTCGTTAGCTGGAATCGATTGGCAATGATCGAACCAACCCGTGGCTACTTGCCGTTGGCGCCTGACTTGGTGGCCGAGGTTGTGTCACCTTGCGATTCTTTTTCAGAAGTCGATGCCAAAGCGCGGGGGTGGTTAGCGGCAGGTTCATCGGCTGTTCTCGTCGCCGATCCCGAGAATCGGACCATGCATGTATACCAATCAAGGAAAGACATTGTCGTTCTGAAACCAGGCGACACTTATCATGCGGACGACGCGTGTCCAGGCTTTCAGCTGGCGATCGACGATGCTTTTCGGTTGATGCGGTGATGTGGACCATCACTCAGCTTGCTAGCAGCCAGCGGCCGCAAATTCTGTGGGAAGCCCCCATTTGGTGCAACCGGAATATCTTCACTGGCCGATGTAATCGGTACGGGCGATCTCCGGAAATTGCCTAGAACGAGTGCCGATCAACAGAGAGTCGACCTCTGAGCACGCGACTGACTTGCGAGTCCGCTGCGGGCCGCCGCGCCCGATCGTTTGCTGTGCTTCTCGCACGGGCGGCCGCGTTCTGCGCCTGTTTGAGTGTCGTCGCGGCAATTCTGCCGGGATGCAGCCGCACCTTTTACCGCCAGGCGGCCGACATCGACGGGTACTGCCTGTTGGACAGCCGGCAGATCGATTCGCGGTGGGTCCTGCCGGAGCGAGCGGTCGAGCCCGACGGCCGATCGCGGATGGCATCCCACGAGGACCCCGATTGCGGTTCGCTCCCCCCGGACGACCCCGCCGCTCGGCATTTCATGCGACACCCCGGAAACTTTCACAACCACAAATACTGGGACCGTATTCCACAGGCGGATCGGATCGAAGACTGCGCGTGGTTTGAATACTTGCCGCGGAACCAATCGGGTGAAGTCGAAGTCACTCCCGAACTGGCGATGGATCTGGCGCTCCTGCACAACCGCACGTTTCAGACGCAGTTCGAGTCGATTTATCTTGCAGGGTTGGCCCTCTCCAGCAATCGTTTCGAATTCGCCACGCAGTGGTTTGGCGGAGTCGACTCGTCCTACGCCGCCTCCGGGAAAGGGGCCGACGCCTCCCGATTGCTGACCGTCACCGATCGGCTGGGATTTGGCAAACAGCTGGCGACCGGCGGTCAGTTCGCGACCAGCTTGCTCAATTCGTTCGTGTTCGAATTCGGCGGCGGCGAGTTCACGGCGGCCAGCGGCAATATCGTGGCGACCTTCACGCAGCCGCTGCTGCGGGGCGCGTTCCAATACGTCCGTCTGGAAGGCTTGACCCAGTCCGAACGCGACTTGCTGTACGACGTGCGCGAGTTCGCTCGGTTTCGACGCCAGTTCTACTTGGACATTACCAACAGCTACTACGATTTGTTGTCCCAGCTGCAGTCGATCCGCAATACGCAGGCCAACCTGCAGAGCCTGGAACTGAATTTGATCGAGCATCAGTATTTGCTCAGTTTGAAAATGGTCTCGCAAATCCAAGTCGACCAGGTATTCCAGGACTATCAGAACGGCCGACTTTCGCTGCTCTCCTCGCAGCAGTCGCTGGCCAACGCGCTGGATCGATTCAAGTTTCAACTGGGGTTGCCCCCCTGGGTGCAGTTGAAAATCGACCAGGAGCTGTTGGAGCCGTTCGAGCTGACGTCGCCCGAATTGGGCGCCTTGCAGGACGAAGCCCAGGATTTGTACTTGGAACTGATGCAATACTTGCCGAAGGAGGAAGCAACACGGGCGCAATTGCTCGACTTGCTGGAGCGTTACCAGGGATTGCAATCCAAGGCGGCGAATATGCTCCCCCAAGTTCACGGCGAAATGGCGCGCTGGGAGACTCGAATCGAGTCGCTGCACGATGCCGATCTATCCTCCGACGACGAAGTCGATCTGAGCTTGCAAAGGACGCTCGCGGGTCAGATCGGCGAACGGTTGAAGGATCTAGCCGCTTCGTTCGCCAGCGAGGAGGAATCGAATCGACAGTTGCGGACGTACCTCGAATCGGAGACGATGCCCGACCCTGAAGCGCTGCGTGGAGTTGAACGGCAGCCTGGGCAGGAACCGAGTCTGGCCGAACGATTGGCGGCCGATTCCGAACTGACCGATCCCCAACGGGATTGGTTTTTGTTGCAAGAGGCGATTGGGAACCGGCTCCGCGAGCAGATCGCGGAATTGTACATCGCCCAGACGCAGATCCGGTTGTTCTTGATCGACATCGAGCCGCTCAAGATCGACGAATCGGTGGCGATCGGCTACGCGCTGGAGAACCGGTTGGACTTGATGAACGAACAGGCTCGGGTGACCGATGCGTTTCGGCGGGTCGAGGTCGCGGCGGACGCCTTCGAAAGCCAGTTGGACGTCTCGGCCTCGGCCAATTTGGCGACCGATCCGACCAAGCCCAACGCCTTCCGTTTCGACGCGTCGGAGAACACGTACCGGGTGGGAGTCGAGTTCGATGGCCCGCTCAATCGTTTCAACGAGCGGAACGTTTATCGCTCTGCGCAGATTGCGTACCAGCAAGCCCGCCGCCAGTACATGGCCGCCTCCGATACGATCGGCAACGCGATTCGTTTCGATCTGCGGCAGCTGGAAATCCAGCGCTTGAATTTTCAGATTGCCCGGCAACAACTGGTTGCAGCGACAAGGCAAGTGGACGAAGCGCAATTCAACTTGCGGCGTGCCCAGGCGGCCGACAGCAATCTGACGCGCGACTTGTTGCAGGCGCTGCAGGGCTTGTTGGGCGCGAAGAACAACTTGATTTCCAACTGGATCGACTACAAAACATCCAAGATAGCGCTGTTTGTCGATTTGGAACTTTTGTACCTGGACGAACAAGGAAAGTGGATCAACGAGGATTTTCCACTGGACCAGCTGCAGGCAACGGTCCAAAATGAACAGTGCGGGCCAGGTTACCAGCCTCAACCCAGTTTAGGGTCGTCGATCAAGCTGCCGGTATTCGACGAAGTGCTGGATGCCCGCACCCCGGATTCGACAGTGCCTCCGCCGGACTCGACGCATGAACGAACCGATCCCGACAATACGAGCGAGCAGCGGGACTCCCCTGGCGGAGCGGGATCCGCCGACTCTCGCGTCCGAGGCGGCGGGCATGTTACGTCCTCCCGCCGCGGCGCCCCACGATCCGCCGCGCGAGTCTCCGCGAGATCGGACTGAGCCCCGGCGTGCCCTGGATGTTCCCGCCGATC
>JBGSLW010000291.1:0-4825 GCA_041740495.1 Pirellulaceae bacterium | reverse complement strand
ACCAGCTGCGTGGGTCCAGGTTCTCGTCGTCCAAGTGAAACGACGGCGCGTACCGTTCGCGTTTCCATTGGTTGCGGCACCAGAGGCGGAAGAAACGCACAATCCACGCCCCCAATTGCCGGGGGGGGTGCTGGGGAAAATAGAGTTTCAGGTGTTCCAACACCTCCAGCGGAACCCGTTTGTCGCGGATCGCCAGACGTTCGATCGCATCCAACACGTCGTACGGCATCAAGTCCCCTTCGTCGGTTTGGTGGCTGGACGGAGGACGCAGCTCGGCCGTCGGGGCCTGGCAATTTACGGCGGCGAGCGCGGGGACGGGTCCCGCGCCGCTCGGGCCGTCGGTTTCCATCCACTTCAACCATCGACGCAAGTACGCTTTGTCGATGCCGGCGATCGGGGAGAGCCCTCCGCTGGTATCGCCATCCATCGTGGCGTAACCGACGGCGGCCTCGCTGCGATTGCTGGTGGCCAACAGCAATGCCCCGTGTAAGTTGGCCACCATCCAAGCGCCGGGCGATCGGACTCGGGCCTGAATATTCTGCAACGCCAGGTCATCGGTTTGCCAATCCAACCGCCGTCCCAACTGCTCGCTGACGATCTCAGTGTAACGCGTGACCAACGCATCGACGTCGAACACCAGGTGCCGGGCGCCGATCGCCGCGGCGATTTCCCGGGCGGCGTTCTCCGTCACCTCCCCGCTGTTGCGCGTCTTTTGATAGATCGTCGTGATCCATCGTTGCGACAATGCCAGCAAGTCGTTCGAGTCCTCGCGATCGGTGCAGTCCAGACGCTGCCGCACGCGTTCCGCTCCGATTTCATGAATCGCCAACCGCAACATCAGACTCGCCAGGATCGCCACGGCGGCGCTGTCCGCCCCTCCGCTCAGCGAGACGACCACGCCGCGCGAGCGGCTTTTCCGCATATAGTCGAAGAGCCCCAGCGATACGGCGCGGGCGAATTCCTCTTCCTTGACATGGTTGCCGGTCTCCCAGGCGGCGTCGCGAATCGACGTCGCCTCCAAGCCGACCACGGGGTAACGGAAGTCGATGTGGACCACATCCGATTCGTCGCCATCCACGTCCGGTTCGAAACTTCCGGACTGGGCTCGAGTCATCCGCGTGGCGTCGACATCGACCGTGGCCGCCGTCAGTTGGATGTCCTCGAAAGTGAATCGACTCCCCACCGCCAGCAATTGCCCCCCCTGCGCGATCATGGCGTCGCCGTCGTAGATCGCTCGGCCCGCCTCGTTCCCCACCAGATTCGTGTAGCAATAGGTCACGAAAAAGGCGCGCGAGCCCTCGATCACGAAACGCCGCCGCACCTGGTGCTTGCCGAACGCAAAATGGCTTGCGCTCGGGTTGAGAATGACATCGGCGCCGCGGGCCGCCAGACTGGAACCGGGTCGCGAGCCCACCCAAGCGTCCTCGCAAATCTCGAAGCCAATCCGCACGCCCCCCACATCGAACAACAGGTCGCCGATCGGGAGACTGCGCTCGAAAACATCCAGACTGGCGTGCACTCCCTCCGGCCAGCGTTTGAACCACCGCGGCTCGTAGTGGATCCCGTCCCCGGCCAAATGCTGCTTCGCCACAAAGCCGACGACGTGGCCGTCCACCACCAACCCCGCCGCGTTGAACAAGCCGCCGGCGTACCGCAACGGCAATCCGACCGAGACCACGATTCCCCGCGCCTGCTGGGCAATCTCCCACAGCATCTCCAACGCCGTCTCTTGGACGCCTCGCGAATGAAACGCGTCTTCGCAGCCGTAGCCGGAAATACAGAGCTCCGGCAAGACCAAGATCGAAACGTGCTGCCGCCGCGCCGCCTGGATCGCTTGGACGATCCGAGCCCGATTCCCCAGCCAATCGAGCGGCGTCTGGTTCAGCACCCCCGCGGCAACCCTGATCAATTTCACCGTTGTTTTACCTCGTGTGTGAAGGACGAAGGCTGAAGGCTGAAGGCTGGAACAAGTCCGCGCAGTTCCGGCATTGGGCACACCGCCCATGCCCCTGGGCCCTGCTCCTGTTCCTACTCGTACTCGTACTCCTACTCGTACTCCTACTCGATCCCTCCCCCCTACGTCCCATATCGCCCATCGCTCTGCCCGGCCACTTCGGATCCAAACCGTCAACGCAATAGTCGAATACCAGTACGAGTAGGAGTACGAGTACGAGTAGGAGTACGAGTAGGAGTGGGAGTGGGAGAGGGAGTGGGAGAGGGGGAGTCGGGGAGCGGGAACAGGCACGCAGGGACTTGCAGTATACTATCACAGCCGCGGACGCGTTCGAAATGACCACGCGCCCGCGCCACGGTTTAACGCGAAGGCCATTTTCTGATGTACCGCACTCAAGACGATTCTCGTCGGCGTCCTGACTTGACCTCCCAGCTTTTCTTCTCGGTGCTGGCGGCGGCGGCGCTCGGTTGCCTCGTCGAAATGGACAAATGTGCCGCCCAGATCAAGACCGTCGTCGCCGTCAGTCCGGCCGATGCGACCAATCCCAACGAAGTCTCGATCGCGATCAACCCGCGGAATCGAGATAACATCGTGGCGGTGGCCATGGTGCGCGACTTTCAAGATCGTCCGGGCTATACGAATTTCGGATTTCATTCGCTGGACGGTGGGAAAACCTGGGGCGTCAGTCCGATGGGGGTGGTCGGTGGTCGCACGCAGGGGGACGATGCGGTCCGTTTCACTGCGGACGGGATCGCCCTGCGAACGTGCATTTCGTTCCTGGGGATCTTCGAGCCGCGTCCCAGCCGGGCGGCGTCCGCGATTCTGCTCAGCCGATCGGCGGACGGCGGCGCGACTTGGGATCCGCCGGTCGCGCTGGTGACTCATGAGAATTCCGCCGAGCCGATGGAGGACAAGCCCTACCTGACGATCGACAACGCACAGAACTCCCCGCACTTCGGCCACGTGTACGTCGCCTGGACGCGGTTCGATCGCTACGGCAGCGAGCATCCGGAGGACAACACCCAAATCATCTTTGCGCGATCGACCGATGGCGGGCAGACGTTTCAGCCGCCGTTTCGAGTCTCCGACGCCGGGGGAGATTGCCGGGATAGCGACGACACCGTGGAAGGCGTGGTCCCCGCGGTAGGCGTCAACGGCGAAGTCTTCCTGGTCTGGGCCGGCCCGCGGGGGCTCGAGTTCGACGTCTCGGCCGACGGCGGGCAGACCTTTGCGCAAGATCGCGTGATCAGCGATATGCCCGGCGGCTGGGACAGCGAAGTCCCCGGCTGCAGCCGGCACAACGGGATGCCGGTCACCGGTGTCGACCATAGCAGCGGACGAAACCGCGGCCGGCTGTACGTCAATTGGATCGATAACCGCCACGGCGACTTGGATGTGTTCGTCGCCAGCTCCGGCGACGCTGGGCAAACTTGGACGCCCCCCCTTCGCGTCAACGACGACCCCCTGCGGAACGGCAAGCCCCAGTTTTTCAGTTGGATGGCGGTCGACCCGGTCGATGGTTCGGTCAACCTGATCTTCCTGGATCGTCGGGAAGCGGCGGACGACCAGGCCCGCGTCACGCTGGCGCGCAGCGTCGATGGCGGACAGACGTTTCGCAACTACGCGGTCGACTTCGGGCCGTTTCAACTCAACGCGGGGATCTTCCTGGGGGACTACACCGGAATTGATGCGTACGGCGGCCGCGTCGCCGCCGCCTTCACCCATACCACCGGCGATCAACGCCAAACCGCGCTGGCCGGCGTCATCGCCGATTTCAAACTCGGTGAACTGGATCTGGCCGCAGCAGCGAACAATCCTTGAACGATGAATTCACGTTGCGGATGAACGCTTTCCTCCAGTTGTTTGAAATGGTCGCCGACGAAATGGCGGAGATCCTTCGCAGCAAAGCAGAAGCGGAGCGGCTGGGGGTTGCCGAGGAGTGGGCGCTGTTCCAGAAACGGATCGACTAGGGAACTCCGTGAATCTTTATTATTTGTCGACTCCGCCGAGCCTGTCTCGGTTGAAGTCTTGGCCTGGAATCTCGGTCAGCCGTTGACCCTTGGGCGCTGAAGCCTTACAGTGTACATACTTATAGTATTCTCGGGTGTCGGGCAGCTGAACACTTATGCGCCACGGGGCCAAGATCGACCCGCCGAATCGATTTGTCGCGGTACAGCGCCAGGTCGAGCTCGACCAGCTGGAATGGGATGACGAGTACCGACGGGGACTCGAACACCGCCCGATCGAGTACCTCGCCGACACCTCGCAGAGCATCGTTTCACAGAATGACTCGCCCGATATCCCCTTCCGTTTCAGCGTGAACCCCTACCGCGGCTGCGCGCACGGTTGCGCCTACTGCTACGCGCGCAACAGCCACGAATATCTCGGTCTCAGTGCGGGGTTGGACTTCGAGACCAAGATTTTCGTCAAACACGAAGCACCGCGGCTGTTTCGCGAGTTCCTGGCGCGAGACGCCTGGGCTCCCGAGCCGATTACGTTTTGCGGCGTGACCGACTGCTACCAACCGGCCGAACGCGAGTTCCGCTTGACGCGCGGCTGCCTGGAAGTCGCCTGGGAATGCCGGCAGCCGATCAGCATCGTCACCAAAAACGCACTGGTATTGCGAGACCTGGACCTCTTGTCGCGCATGGCGAGCCAGCAGCTGGTGCAGGTCAACATGTCGGTCACCACGCTCGATTCGCAGCTGGCGCGGTCGATGGAGCCGCGAACCAGCATCCCGGCTGCGCGGTTGCGAGCCATTCGCGAATTGGTCGCGGCGGGGGTGCCGGTGCGAGTGCTTGTCGCGCCGCTGATACCGGGCCTCAATGACCACGAAGCGCCGGCGGTGCTGCAGGCCGCACGGGAGGCCGG
>JBGSLW010000290.1:0-22911 GCA_041740495.1 Pirellulaceae bacterium | reverse complement strand
TCTGGAGGCGCCGGCTTTGCGTTTGCTGTTCAGCTCGAAGCCGGAGGCGCCGACTTTGCGTTTGCTGTTCAGCGCGAAGCCGGAGGCGCCGACTTTGCGTTTGCTGTTTAACGCCAAGCCGGAGGCGCCGGCTTTGCGTTTACTGTTCAGCGCCAAGCCGGAGGCGCCGACTTTGCGTTTACTGTTTAACGCCAAGCCGGAGGCGCCGGCTTTGCGTTTACTGTTCAGCGCGAAGCCGGAGGCGCCGACTTTGCGTTTGCTGTTCAGCGCGAAGCCGGCGCCTCCGGCTTGGCGTTAAACGAAGAAATTGAATAACGCTGGGGGAGGAGGGGGCCAGACCACGATGTGTAAACACCAAGGCCCACAGGGGGGTAAAGGGTGATCCGACAGGCGCTAGTCGGACAGGCGCTAATCGGAAGGGCGCTATTGCGCTGGAAGCTAATTGCCGTCTGGACTGAGGAGTTCGATATCCAGCAACTCCTCCTCCCCGGAGTCCGCGGCCGGTGCATTAGGCGGCGGCGAATCCTCTTGAGGAGGCAGGCGTCGGAACAGCGATTTATCGGGAAGACCTACCCCGCCGCGAGGCGCCGGTTCGCGCAAGATCGACGAACCAGGCGGAATCGCCACCGAGCTTCCGGTCAGCGGGGGCAAAACCTGAGGCGACGGATAGACGCGTGCCGGCACGGTGCTCGCGCGATTCGCATTGGCTCGAGCATCTCGATTGATTCGTCGCGGTTCATCCAGAACCGAGATCAACCCCGGGTTTGTCGGGGCGGCGCTTTCGCCTTCGATGGCCGCGGGCAACCCTGGCGGGAGCGGCGCCAGACTGGCGTCATCGTACGCACCCCCTTGAGGAGCGTCGGCGATGGATTCGTCGGTGGGCAACGATTCATCGCTGAAGCTGAGCATCGTCTCCGCCTTCTTTTTGCCGCGCTGATACTCAATTTGGACCTGGTCTTGCGGGCCAAACGCCGTGAGCAATTGATCCAGGATTTGCAGGTCGGACATCTCGACGCCGGCGATCGTCAGCAAGACATCGCCGTTTCGTAAGCCGGCCCGATCCGCCGGCGAATGGCGCGCGACCTTGTCGATTCGCAGTCCTTGCTTCGTGGACTGTTTCTCGTCCATCACCACGCCCAACGAGACGCCGGGACGCGTGGCCGGCTCGCCGGTCGGCTCGGTGGTCGGCGTCGAATTTCGCTCGGCAGAAGCAGCCTCGCGATTACCACGTGAATTGGAGGCGGCCCGTTGGTTGGCGGTCTTTCCCTTGGACGAATTGTTGCTGCGGGGGGTGCGCGATTTCGCGGCTTCCTTTTCCTGGACGTTTCGGTCGTCGGGATCGCGGCGGGCGGTACGCGGCCAAGGCGAGTTCGAATTCAACCGATCCTTCGTGTCCGGCTCGGCATCGTCGCGCCAGGGAAGCTTCCAACCACCGCCGCCGGCCGAGCCTGTCGGAGCTGCGGCGGACGAATCCCCGGTTCCGCGAGGTGCGGCCGGCGTCGGCTGCTGATCGGACCGATCGCGCTCATCTCGTTCGGATCGAAAACTGTCGCGGAATTGCTGCAGGAGTTTTCCGCGCGGCCGCAGCTCCTCCCAGTTCTTTTCCACTTTTTTCTGAAATTTGGACAGGCGATCCTGGCCGAATCCTACTCCCGAACCAACGGCCACCACCGCCGCCAGATAGATTAGCGTGCGAACCATACTTCCGCGTGGCCAAAGGGGCGCTCCGGCCAGCCCTCCCTTGCTGGTGCATTTTCCGTCCGTACGAGCAACTCGATTTGTATCGGACCCGCCGCCCCGCCCCCGCATGTATTCGGCGCTCCCCGCCATGGGCGGCAGAATTGGCAGAACCGGCATCGGCGGAACGATGCACCCCAAGCTGTGCCGGCTAGGGTCTTAAGAACTTGCCAGCGGCTTGCCCTGGGTGATGTCTTGCCAGGTGCAGCCGGCCCACGACCAACCGACGCCGAATCCGATCATGACGGCCTTGGCGTGCGGCGCCAGCCGTCCTTCGGCTCGCATCAGGTCGATCAAGATGGGAATCGTTGACGAGACCGTGTTGCCGTAATCGCGCATGCGAATCGGCATGCGCCGGTCGTCCAATCCCAATACGAATTGAAGTTGTCGCAACAGTTTGTCGGTCGCCTGGTGCATCAGAAAGAGGTCGACCTCCTCTTTGCTCCAACCTGCCAATTGCAGGACGCGATCGATCAACCCGGGAATTTCGGCGACCGTGAAGCTCATCAAGCTGGGCCCGTCCATGTACAAGTCGCTAGGCCAGCGCTTGCGGCCTCGCGGACGATGTACATTCGGCTCTTTGCGGTGCCCGCCGCAGGTGACCAACAGCGTGTCGGCCCCGCGGCCATCGGTGCCGTACACAAAGGCCTTTAACGAGCATTCGGGAGAGGCCTCGATCAGAGTCGCAACCCCCGCGTCGCCAAAGATGGTTCGCAGGCTTCGATCGGTGGGGTGAATGAACTTGGAGTACGTTTCGGCGGTCACCAACAGACAACGCTTGACCGAACCGGATCGAATCAGCCCGTCTGCCAGGGAGAGTCCGTAGACGAATCCGCTGCACCCGAGGTTGAAGTCCATCGCCCCCACATCGGTGCGGAGGCCCAACCGTTCTTGCATCAAACAGGCGGTTGTCGGCAACGGGTAATCGGGAGTCTGGGTACAGAACAGCAAGAAATCGATCGACCGCGGGTCGATCTGGTGTTCGTCAAACAACCTCTGTGCGGCCGCCACGCCCAGGTCTGAGGAACACTCGTCCGGCGCAGCGATATGCCGGCGGAACACCCCGGTTTTTTCCGCGATCAACTCCAAGTCCCATTGCGGCATTTCACGCTGGAGATCGTCATTCGTCTCCACATGAGCGGGCAAATAGACAGCAATAGGACCAATGGCTCCGAAGTTCACCTGGGGAATTCCAATCGAGGACGTTTTCTGCTGTGCGTTGCGTTTGCGTAAGGACCCTCTGCCGTACCGCACGAGATAGGCCGCAGCGGAGGTTCGTAGCAGATTACCAAAACGATGGCCGGTCGCGTAGGTGGACGGGTTTTCGTGGGAATATCGCAAAGAGCCTTTCCCAGGACCCTCTCTCCCGCTGCAGGGAAAAGGGCAGGATGAGAGGGCTGTCCGGTATTGAGCTCAGCTCGAAGATTTGCGGGATCAAGCGACGCGTTTTGTCGCTTCGTTCTCCCGACCGATCAACTCGGTCAATTCCCGCTGGTCCACGGATCGAAACCCGCGGCCCGGCTCCATCAGAAAAATCCGTGACTCCGCGGCGAGCATTCGCGGCACATACCGCCACGCGCCGCGCATCTCCTCGGCGCCCGCAGCAATCACCAAGAGCTCGGTCCCGGACAGTGTATTCGCCACCCGAGTCAGTGCCGCACGTGGATCGCCTGGCACCAGTTTGCACGAGCAACCGGCGTAATTCAGCCGCTTGTACGCTTCCTTGTAAAGCATCCGCGGTTCGCCCGCCGCCGCACTCTCAAACGGATCGATTCCGGTGTAGGTGACGTGCCGACCTGCGAGTTTAATCGCCAGGCGAATCAATCGTTCGGCGCGATCGCCGTCCCCCAAACCGATCTCGACCACGCGCGAGATCGGCCGCCGCAGGAACTCGCGGAATAACGGCCGCTCCTCGAGCGGCTTGGCGATGTAGGAGTAGCGAATTCGAGTCCATAAGGAAGGGCGTTTCCAAGCTGCCATGTTCACACCGCCGGTCGTCGTCCAGGTTACCGCGACATTCCGTACCTATCGGCCAGCGAATTAGCACAATGCACAAACTCGGTCGGGACTGTCACAGTTTGCCACGGCAGGGTAAACCCCGCAGTTTTTCAAGTCGACTTTGCCCTCCTGTCCGGATGGCGCTCCGTTTTGTTGTACCGCCAACCGCGCCTTCTTCGTTTTACGCTAAGCCGGAGGCGCCGGCATAAAAGGCGCAGCGGTTCGAGCGAAGCCGGCGCCTCCGGCTTGGCGTTAAACGAAGTGAGGGGGAGGCGCCGGCATAAAAGGCGCAGCGGTTCGAGCGAAGCCGGCGCCTCTGGCTTGGCGTTAAACGAAATTGCGGGGCGGCTATGGCATAAAATAAAAGATTAACGGTTCGAGCGAAGCCGGCGCCTCCGGCTTGGCGTTAAACGAAATTGCGGGGCGGCTCCGGCTTGGCGTTAAACGAAGTGAGGGGGAGGCTATGGCTTGGCGTTAAACGAAATGGGGGGGATATGTCGACTTAAAACTGCACGGCATCTCCGGGGGAGCTGGTCATTTCGACTTGAGTGGCACAATCTCCGACTTGAATTTGAGGTCCTGGGGGTGATCGCTCGCCGGCAAAGCGAATTGGGCCGCCGGCGAAAGGTAGTAGATTTGCACCGTCGATTCGACGACGATTTTCGGCGACATCGGCAACTCGTAAATTCGGTCGTCCGCCGCCCCGGTCGACCCGCGGTAATACGTATTCTTCGGCCGGTAGGCGAAGATTCGCCGGCGGTTGTCGCCGTAGCTGCCTTGGTATTCATCTGCCGCGACATTCTGAAATGAGACGTACTGTTGGTCCGGGTGACGCACCCGCGTCTGTTCGGTCAGGTTGATCGGCTGCGGCATCTCGGAAAACAATGGGGCCAACAGCAACTGGCTCTTGGCGCGGGCTGCCTCCAGGGCGGCGCGACGTGTCTCGACCTGGATTTCGGTCAAATCCGCCAGGTAGTCGACTCCGATCAAGTCGGTCACGCCTGCTGCCAACGCCGCATCCACAATCTGCAAGGCGTGCCGATCGTCCTGCGCTCGAACGTGCAAGTTCGTTTGAACGCGATAACCTGTTCGCTTTTCCACCAGCAGCGTGACGTCCCCGCGCACCTCATCTTGCCACTCGAACCGCGGAATCGCGGAAATGAAATCCTCCACGATTTGATCGGGCGAGATCCCTAGTGGTCGCCAGGCCTCCCGGACCGCATCGACTTGCTGGCGCAACAGTTCGCGACAACGCGGGGGCTCCGCATCTTCCGTCGTGATCGCCCAGATCAGACGCAATTCGCTGGGAGGTAGCGCTCGTTCCGCGGTTCCACGAATCATGATGTAACGCATGGCAATCTCGGGAGGGAGCAACGTCTCACCCTCCACCCCGCCCCCAGGATCGGTCGCCCGGCTCCCCGATATTTGTCCCGTGGCAATCGCCAATCCCAAACCCAGCCAGATGCCCCCGACCGCCATCATGCGCAGCGGCCCAAATAGTGTACACATGTTCACCATATTCGATTTCTCCTTGAGTTGTTCGAACTGCTTTGCCCGGGACCCATCGGGGCGATTGTCCCGAGATCCCGCCTCGCCTAGGAGCCCATGCTAACTGCTGCGATGCCGCGAGTGCTAGCGACCAGTGCCACAAATCAATTGGCCGGTGCGGGATTGCGATTGACCCCAGGTTTCCCCGCCCCCTAAAGTACCGGGTCACCTAGGAGTTTTCCCGCAGTGGCGACACTGTTTATCGTCGATCAATCGCTGGAAGGCATTGGCGGGCATTGCTATGACTTCGCCAGATGCATAGCGGAAGCGGCATGCCGGCGCGGACTCCGCGCCGTGGTCGGGGCGAACCGCAGCTTCCGACCCGATCCGCAATTCTCGGATTCGGCCCAGGTGATCCCTAACTTCCGGTGTACCAGCTACAGCAAATTCAGCTATCTGGCAGGTTTGAACGGAGTGACCCGGCAAGATGTCGACGACCTTTGGCTCGTCCGGCCGCGCCATGCTTCGCGGAAATCATGGCGAGCCAAGCTGGCTGCCAACTGGACGTACCGCAGTTTTCACCGCGGTCGGCACCTACATATCCAACGCTTCGCTGCCGACTGCGAGAAGCTGTTCCGCGATCAGGTCTTTGACGAGGGGGATCACGCGATTCTGGCGGGGGTTTCCGAATTGGACTTGATGGGGTTGGCGGCCTACTTGTCGAACCACCCGCGGACCCTGCAAGTCCGCTGGCACCTGCTGTTTCATTTCAACGTGTTTGAGGGGCGCCCGGCGGATTACCTACACCAACAAGCGCGAGCTCTTTCGTTGCGACGCAGCTTCGAGGCGGCTCTGGCCCGCGTCCCCTACCACCGCTTGACGTTCTTTGCCACGACCGAAGCCTTGGTCGAACAATACAACCAGCTGAGTCAAGCTCGGTTCCACACGTTGCCGTACCCGATCAACCGGACCTTCTGGGAAGAGGACTCGATTCCGGAAGGCCGAATCGCGGCGCACACCGCGACTCCGCAGCCGTTGGTGCTGACTTGTGCTGGCGCGATCCGCCGTGAAAAAGGTCAACGGCAAATCGTGCAGACTCTGGTCGACGACCTGGCCGACGACTTGCTGGCGACCGGAAAATTGGCGTTACAGGTTCAGCGGCCGCGACGGCGAATGGGCTTCCGCGCGAAACTCGAAATCGCCATCCCCCCGTCGATCGCCGCAATCGGCGGAGCGATTCGCCTGTTCGAGCACCCGCTGCCACACCCCAGCTACGTCGACTTGATCAAGTCCACCGATATCGGGCTGTTGGCGTATGATTCCCGAGCCTATTTCGGTCGCCGCGCCGGCATTTTGGGCGAATACCTGTGCGCCGGCCGACCGGTGATCGTTCCCGCCGCAAGTTGGCTGGCCGAACAGATCATGGTTCACACGCAAACGCACGTCGCCGAGCAACTGCGGCGGTGGCCGACGTGCTGGCAGGGAGGATTCCGCGATTTCAGCTGGAGTCGCGAAAACGCCCCGCAACATGGCGGGATCGTCACCTTCGATAGCCAGCGACGTCCATTTGTCGCATCGTTTTTGCTCCGGCACCCGGCCGATGCCTTGGTGTTTGAATTTCGCTGGCACGCCGCCACCCCGCCCGGAGCGTTTTGCCGCGTCGAGCTGACGCAGACGGATGCCGCCGGCCAGGCACTGGATCGCCTGGTCGATGTGCACGACTCCACCCAGCCCGACGCCGTGATCCGCTCGCTGGTTCCCCTGGTTCCCCTGGTTCCCCGCGCCACGGCGCTCGCGATCCGTTGCACCAGCGCCTGCGACGACCGCTCGCTCAGTCTGCGCGACTTGCGCCTGACCGGTTTGAATACCGGAGGCCAGCGTTTGCCTCGTTCGGCGGTCGGCCTGATCGCGGCGAGCAATGAATTGGTGCCGGCTGCCGTCCGAGAACTCGTGCGCCACTATCCGCATTACCGCCAAACGGCCCGCCGTTGGTCGTTGCAGTTTCGCGAGTCCCATCTTCCCGATCAAACGCTGCATGCCCTGTTGCAGCCGTTCCACGATTCGCTCCCGCGGCGCCGGGCGGCCTAAAGAAAAGGTGTCAGGAACCATATTGATGGAGCACGTCCACGCCCCTCAGAGCGCAGCGGAGCTCTGGGCCTTGCGTCGATGCGTCGTTCGCGGCTGCCGGTTCGACGACGATCGTTGGTCGAAGTGGATGGTCAAGCACCTGGGGCTCGAATGCACCTCCGCCTCCGCGGACGCCCGAAAACCAAGAGTAATGGTTCCTGACACCTTTTCCTACAGTAGCCCGTACTCTTCCAGTTTCTTGCGGAGCGTGGTTCGATGCAGCCCCAGGTACTTGGCGGCCGGTGCGACCTGGCCCGCGAATTTGCGGAGCATTGTTTCCAAAACGGGGACTTCGACCAGGCGCAGCAGCGCCGCGTACAGTTCGCCGGGAGCCTGACCGCCGCCGACGTGCGACTCGGTCCATTCCCGCAACAGCTTGGCCAAAGTCTCACCAGCGGGTTCCCGTCCCGGTTCGATCGGGGGGCGGGGCGGCGGTAAATGCTCGACTCCGATCAGCCCGCCCCGCGAGACGATGACGGCGTGTTCGATCGCGTTGCGAAGTTCCCGGACATTGCCCCACCACGGGCGACTCGCCAGTTCGGCAAGGGCCTCTTCGCTGAGCATCGCCTGGGGGGACTTGCTGATCGTGGCCAGAAAGTACCGGGCCAAGGGTGCGATGTCTTCCATTCGGTCTCGCAGGGGTGGCACATCGATCCGGAAGGCCGCCAGGCGAAAGTAGAGATCGTGGCGGAAGTCTCCGGATCGCACCAACTGTTCCAAGTCGCGGTGGGTGGCGGCGATCACCCGAAAATCGGTTTGTACTGGTTGTTGACTTCCGACCGGGTACACCACTTTTTGCTCGATCGCCCGCAGCAGTTTGACTTGGATGGGCAAGCTGATTTCGGCGACTTCGTCCAGAAACAGGGTGCCGCCATCGGCCTGGACCAACAAGCCGGGCCGGGCTTGCTCCGCGCCGGTGAACGCCCCGCGCACATGGCCGAACAACTCGCTTTCGATCAACGCCGGGCTGAACGACGCCAAGTGGGCCGGGATGAACGGTCCGCGGCTGCGCTGGCTGTAGCGGTGGATCGCTCCCGCGACCAGCTCCTTGCCGCTTCCGCTTTCTCCCCAGATCAAGATGTTGGCTTCGGAGGCCGCTGCCAGCGCCACCTGCGAAAAAACTTGTTGCAGGCCGGGCGAATTTCCGACAAAACCCGCGACCGGTTGTGCCGATTGCGTTGGGGGAGGATCGCGCCGGGACGCGGCCGCAGGTTGCGCGAGCGCCCGCCGCAGAACCGCCCGAATCGATTCACGATCGAACGGCTTCACCACGTACTCGAACGCGCCTTGGCGGACCGCTTCCACCGCGGTCTGCAGATCCCCGTAGGCGGTCATCAAGATCAGGGGCGCGGCGCCGCCGATCGACCGCAATTGCGGCATCGCCTCCAAGCCGCTCAAGCCAGGCATCCGCACGTCCAGGACAATCGCGTCAAACGCCTGTCGGCGAACCAGGGTCAACGCTTCTTCGGCCGAGGCCGCTGTGGCTACCGCGCAGCCCAACTCTTCGCCGATGCGAGTCAAACCCCAACAGATGGCCTCTTCATCGTCGACGATCAACAGGTTCGGCATGCGATGGTCCGGAAGGGTCGGTGGCAACAGGAAACACGACTCTAAATTCGGTCCAACCATTGTACCGCACCCAAGTGATTTCCCCGTGGTGCTGCTCGACAACCCGCTGGGCGATCATCAAACCCAGACCGGCGCCATCTGCCTTGTCCGTGACCAGCGGCTCGAACATCCGTTCGGAAATCTCGGGGCGGGGTCCCCGGCCGGTATCCGCCACGACGAGCCTCACGCGGCCATCGGACTCCACGTCCAAGCCGACGTGGACGGCTGGTCCGATGGCAAGGTTATCGCGATTCTCCGCGGCCCCCTCACCCTGCCCTCTCCCCCGCAGCGGGGGAGAGGGAAATGGGGTGGTACGCTCGGCCTGCACGGAAGGGATCGGTAAAGGGGTGGGATGCTCGGCCTGCACGGAGGGGATCGGAATTGGGGTGGTACGCTCGGTCTGCGCGGAGGGGATCGGTAAATGGGTGGGATGTTCGGCCTGCACGGAGGGGATCGGAGATGGGGTGGCGGCCTCTTCGATAGCGTTCGTGATCAAATTCAGGATCAGCTGGTGCAAGCCATCTCGATCGCCGCGGATCCGCGGGAGCTCCGCTGCCAAGGCACAGCGAAGCGCCACGCCGGCATGCCGAGCTCGCGGTTCCAGCAGACTCAAGACATCGTCGACGCTGTCCCGCAAATCGAGCAATTGCCAATCGGTTTTTTCGGCGGCGCCCAACCGCAGCAACTTGTTCAGGTACTGCTCGATCATTCGCAATTGGCGCAAGGCGATTTGCAAACTTTCGGAATCCGCCGGACAACGCTCGGCGTGCAAATCGAGCGCCAATTGGGCGCCCGTGGCAAAATTCCGCAACTGGTGGGCGAGGCTGGCGCCCAGTTGGGCCAACGTTCGATTGCGTTCCGCCTGCTGCGTTTCTTCCTGGAATCGATCGAGTTGTTGGGCGAGCTGATTGACGGCGACCGCCAAATCTCCTAGCTCGTCGTCCCGCGGCACAAAGCGAATCGGCTGGAAGTTTCCCCCAGCGATCTGTTGCGTCTTTTCGCGCAACGCCCGAATCGGACGACTAATCCGCTCGGCAAACCACGTCGAGAAAATTCCAGCCAAGACCAAGGCCAAGCCCGCGACGACCACGGCAGGTACGATCGCTTGCCAGCGGAGCTGCGCCAATTTCGATCGGGGATAGTATACATGGAGTCTCTGCGGTGCTCCGTCGGGAGCGCGCACCGACACGGACGCCCGCAAAAACTCGCCCGTCGCCGAAAGCGCGATCCTCCCCTTCTGCAGCACCGCGACTTGCTGGACGGTCAATGCGTCGTGCGGCAAATGCGGCGCGGTGGCCATGACGATCCGGCCATCCGCCTGCTCGACCAAAAGGTCCGCATCGACCAGGTCCTTGATCTGGGCGGCGATCGGAGGCGTCAACGGAAAATTCGCTCGCGCAACCGTCGCCGCCGCGGTCTGAATACGCGTCTCGATCTCACGCTGCTGATTCGCCGCGGCCAACCAGGCGTTTGCGAAACCTAGCACGCCAATCGTCAAGACCAAGACCCCAGCCACAGGGGCCAGGACTTGAGTCCTCAACGAAATTCGCGGCGGCCATTTCATGCAGTGGTCACAATGCGTCTCAACACCAACTTCACACTCGCTGCCGTCGCAACTCCGTTAGCCGCGCACGCGGAGTGCAAGGAACTCCGCGGGAGAGCGTAATGGAATTGACGCTTCATGGGTAACCGGACAAAGTGCACGAAGCGAAAAAACCGACACCGGCGTCGGATTTTTCGACACCCGATTTCGATAGCCAGATCAACTTTCCATTGTTAGACGCGAAAGAAAATTTTTCCAGCTGGCCCGCCTTTTGCACTGATGATTTTCCATGTCGGACTGCGGAATGGGTTGGGCTTTCACCAAACCAATGAATAGGCGTTGGAATATGACAAGACGGCGAGGCGGTTTTACGTTGGTCGAGTTATTGGTCGTGATCGCGGTGATCGGCATTCTGTTAGGAATGCTCTTGCCCGCAGTCCAGGCGGTGCGCGAGGCGGCACGGAGAACTGCCTGCCTCAATAAGCTGCGACAGGTCGGACTGGCGGCTCAAAACTACCAGGCCACGTTCAATCGGCTCCCGTCCAGCTTCTTGATCGAGCCCGGGACGGTGCTGTCCGGGAACAACGGATCGTGGTCGATCCACGGAAGGTTGCTGCCGTATATCGAAGGGGGGAACGCCTACGATGTCGTTGACTTGCAAATCGCTTGGGACGCCCAACTGGTCACCGGCGTCCCGCAGATGCGGGTCGACGTGTATGTCTGTCCCGATGAATTGCACGATCAGGTTCGGGTCAACGGCGGCAATCCCTATGTCTATCCGCAAACCTACGGATTCAATATGGGGTCGTGGCTGGTTTACGATCCAACCAGCACGACGCAGCCGGATGGTCCGTTCTATGTCAACAGCCGCGTGGGGAATATTCCAGATGGAACCAGCCACACGTTGTGCGCGGCAGAAGTGAAAGCGTTCACCAGCTATATCCGCAACACCGCCGATCCGGGTCCGACACCGCCCACCGATCCGACCGCGTTCGATGGGATGGCGGGACAGCTGAAATTGGGACCGAATCTCAACGACAACACTGGACACACCGAATGGCCGGACGGCCGCGTCCATCACTCGGGGGTCACGACCGTCTTCGTACCGAACACCAAGGTCGCTTACAACTACAACGGGCAGTTGTACGATATCGACTTCAATTCGACGCAAGAGGGACGCAGCGCCACTCAGCCGACGTACGCTGCGATCACCGCGCGAAGCTACCACACCGGACACCTGGTCAACGTCACGTTTCTGGACGGTTCGACCAAGCCGCTGGCCGATACGATCGATCTGGCGATCTGGCGAGGGTTGGGCACGATCCGCGGTCGGGAGATTTTAGGTGATGAATGGTAGTCGCTTGGGCTGAATGCCTCAGCGTTGATCACTGGGGGGGAGCGTCCGGCAGGCACCGATCGAGTGTCATCAGGGAAAACGCTGTCCCGTAGGAGCGGTGGTAGCCGTACATCGGATAGTCCCACCAATCTCCTTCAGGCTCTTGGTATTGCAGGATGATGCGGGCCAACTGCCGGCGGTACGGCTCCCGCTCCGCCTCGGGAAGCATTTCGATGCAATACGCGGCGTAGTAGTGGCCGTAGTAATAAAAGTACCCGGCGACTTGAAACCACGCCTCGTGCGGAATCGGTCGTTTTCGTCCGATGCTCAACCAGCCGTTGCGGACGTACAAGCGGTAGAGCCAATTCTTGAGCACTAAATCGGTGATTTTTTCGTCCCCCCACATCCGCAGCGCCGCGTTGCAGGCCTGGGACCGGCCCAAGCTACCTGCCGGGCGGTTGATCCCCATCATCGGGGAGTTCTTGAGGTACTCCCCGTACAGGTAGGTGAAATCAGGCTTCTGCTGCCGCTTGGTCGCCGCGATGGCTCGTTTCGTCGTGCGCTCGTTCGGCGGAACGCCAATCTGTTCGGCCTCCTTGAAGGCGACCAAAACCGTGGCATTTACGAAACTGATCGAATCGCTGGTGGGTTGCCGCGCCTGGTAACGAAAATCGTAGTACCCCCACCCCCCGTCCACCGATTCGTAACGATCGAGCATTTCCATTTGCTGGACGATCAATTGGCGGTAGAGGTCCTTGGTCGAATCGGCGGTTCCCGGCCGCTGGTGCAAGCGAACCAACGCTTGGATCGAAAAGGCGTGCCCCCAGACGTTGTAGATCGCATCGCCGGTTGCTCGCTTCAGACGTGCCAAATGTTCGCGGAGCCACTGGTCACCTTTTTCTATCGCCAGGATCGTTGTCGAGTCCTGGCGGCCGGTTTCGATCAATGCCGAAACACACATCCCGGTGACGGCGGTTTTGAATGCGTGATGCGCCCCGGGAAGCGGCGCATAGATTTGAAACGGCCGTTGCTCATCGGAGTTTCCCCACGAGCCATCTTCATTTTGCTGGGACAAGAGAAAGTCGATGCCGCGATCGATCGCCTGCCGGATCTCGTCGTCGGTCGGCAAATCCACTTGGGGAAGTTGCGGCTCCTGCGAAAAATCAAAAGCGTCGTCCAGGATCTTCTGGCGCTGGGTCGCGTCCGGTTTCTGGGGCGCTTCGTCCTGCACCGCGGCCCACGCGCTGCAACCGGCGGACCAACCGAAGACTGCCGACACCACGATCCGCCGGAACGTAAGGCAACACCTCATCGCAATCCCCTTATCCGCTGTTTCGCCAGTGCGCTGTTTCACTAATGCGCTGTTTCACTGATGCGCTATTCGCCAGTGCGCTATGTTGCGGGCCTGATTTCTATTCCGGCTTTTTCTTCAAGATCTTTTCACCCGCCTTGAGTCCGGAGACGATCTCCAGATCGTCGCCGTTGGCTCGGCCGACGATCACATCGCGGCGATCGGACGTCCCGTCGCCGGCGATATAGACGTAATTCGAAATCCCACTATCGTCGGAAAAGACAGCGGTCTTGGGGACCATGATCACGTCGGTCCCCTGGAACACGGGAATTTTGACTTCGCAGGTCATTCCCGCCAATAGTCCACCCGGCGGATTGACGAATTCCAGTGCGCCGTCGTACTTCCCCTCGTCGATGGGGAGTGGATCGACCGACTTCACGGTGACGGGGAGCGACTCGGAGCCGGTGGCTGCCGCCTTGGCGATCCCCGCTGCGCCGGCTTTGAGCAGCGCCGCCTGCTTCTCGCTCAAATCGGCGCGGAGTTGCACGGGGCCGGACGACACGATGGTGAGGATCACGATATCCTTGGGAATCGTCGCGCCGACGTCGATCATGCGCGACGTTCCGCCGGAGCGGCTCACCCACTGTCCGCGTTTGCATTGTCCGTAGTAGACCACACCTGCGGCCGGCGCTTTGAGCGTCATCCGCTCGAGATCCGCCTGCAACTTAGCCAACTCGCGCTCTTGCTTTTCCACGGCGTATTTTTGCTTGGCCAGATCGAGTTCCTTTTTCTTGAGTTCCGCTGGGTGCGCAATCTTGCCGCGCGTCCGCTCCAATTCCCCTCGCTCCAAGGCCTCGCGCTGGTTCTCGTCTTGCCGCGGGAGCTCGACTTCCAAGGTCCGACCGACGTCAGCGAGCGCCCGTTCTTGAAAAAATCGAGCTTGCTCCAACGCCCGTTGCGCCCGCTTCAGGACGATCGCTTCCGATTCTTCGGTCAGCTCGTCCTCTTCGTACATCTTCTCCAGTTGCTTCAATTCCTCTTCCGCATTCTCGACCGAGTACTCCGCGGACTTGCGTTGCATCTCCGCGCCTTTCTCCGACAGCTTGCGTTGCACATCGAAAAAGTACTTGGTGTCCTGCAACAATCGATTCCATTTGGTTTCCGCCAACTGTTCGTCCAACGCATGCAGCTTTTTATAAACGTCCAGATCTTCGACCGCTTGCTGCAAGCTGAGCCGCGCCAACGCCAGGTCTTGTTCGGTCGAACGGATCTGGTCATCCAGCTTGTCGGTCTCGAAGCGCAGCACAACGTCTCCAGCCTTGACCGCGGTCCCTTGCGGTATCACGCTTTCCACGATCAAGGAGGTCCACGCGTCCATATCGGTACGGACTTCGGTGGAGGCTTGGGCCTCGACCCGAGCATTCAGCGTTTCGACCAACGTCAGGGGCCCTGTTTTGATTTCCAAGGCATCCCCGCCGTCGGGCTTCTTGGCCGCCGGTGCTTCCAGGGCCGCTGTCTTGTCCTTCGCCGGGGAGACTTCCTGAGCCCGAGTCACTTCCTGGAGCAGCGGGGTCGCCGACAAACAAACTGCACCCAAAATGCTGAACGTGTACCAAAAGACGTTGGCTCGATTCATAGATTCCCCTCACTGGATGGATGGCGTTGAATGAATGCCGGATGCTCAGGTTTTACCGCGACAAAAATACCGCCGCAAGTCGCCGTGACCACGCCGGCGTGAGACATTTCACCTTGGACCTCCGCCCGACGTCCGCTGGATCGGACCAACCAGGCGCTCAAACGCACCGCGCCGTCGATCGGCGTGGGGGCCTGCAGACGAATGGTGAACTCGGCGGTGACCGTACAGGGGGGCGCCGCCAAACCATCGCGTACCGCCAGCCCCCAAGCCGCCGTCCAATTCATATGGCAATCGAGCAGCGTGCCGATCACACCCCCGTTCAAGATCCCCGGAAAGGCCTGGTACTGCGGGGCGGGCCGCCACTCTGCGCGCACCACGTCGCCGTCCGGAAAACTCTCCAACCGCATTCCGTGCAGGTTGGCCTGGCCGCACCCAAAACAGATGTCCGCGGGCGCGAATCGCCGCTGCAGCGAGAGTCCCATGCTCGCACTCACTCGTCCGGCGCCAAAGTTTCCGGCTTGCCGAACAGGATCGATGCCACGATCCCCGACGCGATGATCCCCGAAATGATCAGCAGCGACAACATATTGGGGATCTCGATAAAATGGTTCAACAGCATTTTCATGCCGATGAAGAACAACAGCACCACCAGCGCTGTCTTGAGGTAGTCGAACTTGTGAATCAACCCGGCCAGGGCGAAGTACAAGGAGCGCAGTCCCATCACGGCAAAAATGTTCGACGTGAAGACGATAAAGGGGTCGCGGGTGATGCCGAATACCGCCGGAATCGAATCGAACGCGAACATCACGTCGCTGGTCTCGATCATCAGCAGCGCCACCAGCATCGGGGTGGCGACCCATCGCCCATCGACGCGTTCGATGAACTTGCTGCCGTGGTATTCGTGGGTCATCGGAATCACGCGAGCCATCCAGCGGACCAGAAAGTGCTTTTCCGGATGGACATCATCATCTTTGGAACGCATCAAGCGGATCGCCGAATACACCAGCAGCAATCCGAATACGTAGATCATCCACTCAAAGTGATCGATCAGAGCGGCTCCGCCGATAATCAACACCCCCCGCAAGACCACCGCGGTCAGCACCCCCCAGAACAATAAGCGATGCTGGAACTGGCCGGGAACCGCCAGCGTCGACATGATGATGGCGATCACGAAAACGTTGTCGATCGACAACGAGTATTCCACCAGGTACCCGACGAGATACTCCAGAGCGGCGGTCCCTCCCCCCTGGGTTCGGTGCCCGTACTGCTCCTGAAATGGGTTCCAGGCGTAGAGCCCGTAGACGACCAGCCCGAACAACATCGCGACGGAAACCCACAAGCCGGTCCAGCCCAACGATTCACGAAAAGTGATGCGATGCGCCTGCCGATTGAAGACCCCCAAGTCGAGCAAGACCAGACTGGTGATCAACAACAGAAATAGGGTCCAAATCCACCAGGGCATGCCAGGTCAAAAGCCTTCCCAACGAACGCCCAACTGTTCGTTGACATGGTCCACCCAGTCGCGAACCGCTTGCTGAGAGTAGACGCGCGGCACTCCGGTGGCGTAAGGCTGTTTGAAGGTGGCCAGATTCTTGAAAAACGCGGCCCGCAGTTCATCCATCGTTCGCGGATCGTCCTTGGTTTTCTGGATCAAGTACACGATGCTGCGATCGGCGTTGGGTTCGACGGCCAAGTCGTTCGGCGGCAGGTGGTACGCGGCGTTCATGAACTCCGGCCCCGGATTCTCGACCGCCAGCGGCGGCGTGGCGGAAAACCAGGCGAACTCGCCCGTCTGCTTGGCCTGATCCGGGAATTTCTCCAGCAACGTTTGCCCGGCGGAGCGGACGTCGTCCGCCGCCTGCTGGGCCGCAGCTCGGGCCAATTCGTAAGCCTGCTGCTCTTTCCAAAATTGCACGACTTCGGCTCGGCACTCTTCCAGCGTCGGAATGTGCGACGGGCGTTTCTCGGTCACCCAGTACAAATAATTGCCGCCGATCTTGTTCGGGTAATACGGAGTCAACCTGTCAAAGTTGCCGAAAATCACCTCGGCCCCGCCAATGATCCGCCCCGATTGTCGATCAAATTCGAAGGCCGTCCCCATCTCGGACTCACGCAGCGCCGTGAAGTCCGCCGAATCGACCGACCCGTAGATCAGATGGTACTTGTCGGCGATCGCCTTCAAATCGAGCGACGCGGGTTTGTCGACCTTCTCCCCCTCCGGGTCGTTGAGCGATGCTTCATAGTCTGCCAGCAGGACTTGATAATCGGACAACTCGAAAAAGGCGTTTTCCATCGCTGTGTCGAAGGCCTTCGTCGCATCGTCCCCCTTCAGGCGTTGCTTGATCAGCAATTCCAAGGCATCATCGAGCGGCTTGGGACGCTGTTCGGGCTCGACCACCAGCGGTTCCTGAGCGGCCGCAGGGACTTGAGCTGCAGGGTCTTGTGCCGCAGGGACTTGAGCCGCGGGTGTTTGAGGCGGTGGCGCTTCGCCCTCTTGGGGGGTTACCGAATCCCCCTCCGTTGGAGCCGCAGGATCTGGCTGTTGTGGAACCGCGGATTCTTGCGGGACAGGCGCCGGATCGTCTCCCGGTTCTTGGATGGAAGCGCGCGGTCCCCCACCGCCACCGTCGTTCGCGGAATCGCCATCCGACTTGCCGTCAGCGGATTGAGCGTCTTCTGCGCCGGTCTCTGCGGACTTGCCTTCCCCCGAATCGGAGGGGACGACATCGGGCGCCGGGGCCGGATCATCCCCTTTCTCAGGATCTTGCAGCGATTCGCTGGGGGGAGGAGCCCCCTGGCCGGGCACCGCCGGAGCCGAGACGTTTTCCATGACCAGAGGGTCCTTCGCCTCGACTAGCCGGTTGTATTCTGCCAACACCTCTTCCTTCGTCACCCCTTGGATCGCCAGATCGACGAAAGTCTGCCGATCTCCGCGGAGGAACTCCAGCGAGACTTTCCGCGAGCGTTTGAACCCGGGATGCTCGAATTGCTCGCCATCTTCTAAAAATCGACCGCGGTCATATAACTCGCGAATCTCCGCTGCGGTCGGCTCCCCCTCGACGCGGCTCAAAAAATCGGCGACGGGGAACGGCATGACGTTGCATTCGAACCGTTTCTCGGTTTGGAGGTACGCCAGAAATTGATCCAACACGCTGCCAAAATCAGAGGGTTGGGGGCGACCCGAGTTATTGGGCAAACCTTGGAACGGGAGCGCCATCGACAACAAGTCGTCGACTCGCATCGCCGCGAGTTCCATTTTCATGTACTCTTGGATATCGCGATAATCGATCGCCCCGCGGTTCGCGACTTCGTTCAAGTTGTACCAGTCTTGATCGGACAACGACGCGCCGTCGCTGACGAAGTAGATGTACTCGTCGATCGCGTTCGGCGAAATCACCAAATCCAGCTTTTCGCGGCCGAATTGGGCCAGCAGGTACCGACCAAACAGACTGCGCTGAAACTCCTCCGATTGCGGTTCACCGGGGATTGGGTTGATGGCGACTTGGGGCCGCCACGATGGATTGTTCTGGACCGCCTGCTGGATCAATTGGTTCTGAAAGCGAATGGTCGCGAAGTGGAGGGCTGCCATCCGAGCCATATCGGCTCGGGTCAGTTTTCCTCCGTTCCAACTCACGACGGTTTCCTTGGCCTCCTCGTTCGCGGAGCCGGACCGAAAATCGGGGCCCGAACCCGACCCCAACCAGGGCATTGCACTGCCCAAGACGAAGAGCGCCATCAGGATCACGCCAAAAAAAACCAGTAGTTTTTTCTGGTGTTTACGAAACCATCGCATATTGACCATTCGCGAATATTCCCTCCGTCATGGGGCTTGACAACACTCCCCGCGGCGTAATAACCATCTTGCTACACGCCCCACCGCGCCGGAAAACAACAGACGCCGCGGAACGAACCAGCGATCCGGGCGCACGACAGGACCGGCTATGCCCTAATTTTGGCGGACTTGTACGGTTTAGACAATCCCAAACTCCCCCGTTCGTGGCAATTGATGGCTAAGTCAAAATCGAACTCCGCCGGCCAGGCCTTGGTGATTGTCGAATCCCCGGCCAAAGCCCGCACGATCCGGAAGTTCCTGGGTAGCGGCTACGAAGTCGAAGCCAGTATCGGGCATATCCGCGACCTCCCCTCCGGGAAAAAAGAGATGCCCGCCGAACTCAAGAATGAGGAATGGGCACGCCTGGGCGTCAACGTCAACGATGAATTCATGCCGGTCTACATCGTTCCCGACGACAAAAAGAAACAAGTCAACAAATTGAAGCAGATTCTCAAGGATTCGGATCGGCTCTTCCTGGCCACGGACGAGGACCGCGAAGGGGAGGCGATCAGTTGGCATTTGCGGGAGGTCCTGCGTCCCAAAGTTCCGGTCCACCGCCTGGTCTTCCACGAAATCACTCGGGAAGCAATCCACAACGCGTTGGCGGAACCCCGGGAAATCGACCAAGGACTGGTCAAGGCCCAGGAAACGCGACGTATTTTGGACCGGCTCTACGGGTACGAGATGTCGGAGTTCCTGTGGAAGAAGAGCTTGGGTCGCTCTGCCGGACGCGTGCAAAGCGTGGCCGTCCGCCTGATCGTCGACCGCGAGCGTCAGCGGATGGCCTTCGTCACCGCCATGTATTGGGACCTGACCGGCCTGTTCGAAACACATCGCCAGGAGTCCTTTACGGCCGACCTGATCGAATGCGACGGAAAGAAAATTCCCAACGGAAAAGACTTCGACTCGGCGACCGGACGCTTGAAGGGGGACGGGTTTCTTCTATTGGATCAGGGGGCTTGCGAGCAACTGCGGGAACGGCTGGCCGCCGCGACGTTCACCATCGAAAACGTGGAAGTCAAACCGTACACCCGTTCACCGGCTCCCCCGTTCACGACCAGCACGTTGCAACAGGAAGCCAACCGCAAGCTCGGGTTCACGGCCCGGCGTGCCATGTCGACCGCGCAGAGTCTGTACGAGAACGGATACATCACCTACATGCGGACCGACTCGACCAGCCTCGCGCAGGAAGCGGTCCAGGCCGCACGCGAGTTGGTTCGCAGCGAGTACGGTCCGAACTTTCTCCCGCCCGCGCCGCGAGTCTACGCTTCCAAGGTCAAGAACGCGCAGGAGGCGCACGAAGCGATCCGTCCGGCTGGGCATCCGTTCCGCGTGCCGCAATCGCTCCGCGGCGAGCTTTCGGGGGACGAGTATCGATTGTTCGAGCTGATCTGGAAACGCACGATCGCCAGCCAAATGGCCGATTCCCGCGGCCAGACGATCTCGATCACGATCCGCGGCGGCGGCGCGGCCTTTCAAGTCAGCGGGAAGACGATCGACTTTCCCGGCTTTCTGCGAGCCTACGTGGAGGGGTCGGATGACCCGGCTGCGGAACTTTCCGAACAAGAAAAAATCTTGCCCAACGTCGAAATCGGCCAGCAGCTGACTTGCCGGGAACTCACCAGCAAGTCCCACGAAACGCAGCCGCCAGCTCGCTTCAGCGAGGCGGCGTTGACCCGAGAACTCGAACGACGCGGCATCGGTCGACCCAGCACCTACGCCTCGATCATTGAAACGATCCAGGCCCGCGACTACGTCTTCAAGAAGGGGAATGCGCTCGTCCCAACCTGGCCCGCCTTCGCCATGGTCCGGATGATGGAGGAGCATTTCAACGAACTGGTCAACTATGAATTCACCGCCGAAATGGAAGACCTGCTGGATGCGATCAGCCGCCACGAAGCGGAAGCCAGCGCGTACCTTAGGGAATTCTACTTTGGCGACGCGGATTCGCCCGGCTTGCGGGCCAAGTTGGACGTCAAGATCAAGGAAGTCGACGCCAGGTCGATCTGCACCTTCCCGCTGAAGGGCCCGACCGATGCAAGCCGGCCCAAGATCGATGTCCGCGTCGGCCGCTACGGCCCCTATCTGGAAGAGGGGGATCGCAAGGCGACCATCCCCACCGACCTCCCCCCGGACGAGTTGACCTACGAATTGGCGGAGCACCTCCTCACCCAGTCGCAAGTCGCCGAGGAGCCTTTGGGGATCGATCCCGATACCGGCAAGCCGGTGTACGTGAAGTCAGGCCGCTTTGGCCCGTATGTCCAACTGGGAGCGAGCGACGACGACGAGAAGCCGAAAAACGCTTCGATTCCCAAAAACGTCGCCACCGCCGATGTCACCTTGGAATTGGCCCTCCGCCTGTTGGCCCTCCCGCGGACCGTGGGGATCCACCCGGAACATCAAGAGCCGATCGTCGCCCAGTTCGGTCGATTCGGACCGTACATCAAATGTGGTAGCGACTCCCGTTCGCTCCCCGCCAATCTCTCTCCGCTGGATGTCAGCTTGGACGAAGCGATTGCGCTATTCGCCCAGCCCAAGGCAATCGGGCGCGGTCGAGCTGCGGCACCGCGCGAGCCGCTCCGCGTCTTGGACCAACCCTCTCCCCTCACCGGCGAACCGATCAAGATTTTGGATGGACGGTACGGGCCTTATCTGACCGACGGCGTCACCAACGCATCGCTTCCCAAAGGGGTCGAACCCGCGGCCGTCACCCTCCAGCAAGCTCTGGAACTGCTGGCTGAACGAGCCGCCAAGGGTGGGGGCAAGAAGAAAGCCCGCCGCGCCCCCGCCAAAAAAACAACGGGCGGCAGCCGCAAGAAACCCACCTCGCGCAAGTCCGCGAAGAAGTAGACGATTATGTCCGCCGAGTCCGGCAGCACCTCGTTCGACCGACGGAAAATCAAAATCCTTCTGCTGGAGGATGTCCACGCCACCGCCCGAGACGCATTCCACGAGGCGGGCTATGAGAATATCGTCCGCCACCCAACCGCGTTGGGGGGGGACGAACTGCACCGCGAACTGGCCGATTGCCACCTCCTGGGAATCCGCTCGCGCACCAAGCTGACCGCCCAGGTTTTGCGGTCCGCTCCCAAACTGATCGCGATCGGTTGCTTCTGTATCGGCACCGACCAGGTCGATCTGGCGGCCGCGATGCGTTGGGGGATCCCCGTCTTCAACGCGCCTTATTCCAATACGCGAAGCGTCGCCGAACTGGTGATCGCCGAAGCGATCCTGCTGCACCGCCGTGTCCCCGAGAAGAACCACGCGGCCCGCAACGGAATCTGGGAAAAGAACGCTTGCGGCTCGCGCGAAGTCCGCGGCAAAACGATGGGGATCATTGGCTACGGCAATATCGGCACGCAAGTAAGCGTGCTGGCGGAGGCCTTGGGGATGCAAGTCCTCTTCTGCGACGTGGTCAACCGGCTCCCCCTGGGGAATGCTCGCCAGGTTTCCCTCACCCAGCTCCTGCAATCCGCGGACGTCGTCAGTCTGCACGTCCCGGAAACCGCCGAGACGATCGACCTGATCGGCGCCGAACAATTGGCGATGATGCGCCCCGACACGGTGTTGATCAACGCCGCGCGCGGGCGGTTGGTCGATCATGCGGCGCTCGAACAAGCGCTGGCCAGCGGTCGATTGAAGGGGGCCGCCATCGACGTGTTCCCGGTCGAACCGACCTCCGATGGGCAGCCGTTCGACTCGCCGCTTCGCAATTTCGGCAACGTCCTGCTCACCCCGCACATCGGCGGCAGCACCGTGGAAGCCCAGCAGAACATCGGCCGCGAGGTCGCTCAGAAGCTGGTCTGCTATAGCGACCGCGGCTCGACCGTCACCGCCGTGAACTTTCCCGAGGTCGCACTTCCTGCGTATCCCAACCAACACCGGCTCCTGCACATCCACGAGAACCGCCCCGGCGTGATGTCCGCAATCAACGAAATCTTTTCATCGCATCAAATCAACATTCTGGGACAATATCTGCAAACCAACGCGCACGTCGGATACGTCGTGATCGATATCGACCGCGACTACAGCGAATTGGCCCTAGCGAACTTGCGCAAGGTCGACGGCACGATCAAATGCCGCGTGTTGTGGTGATTGCAAGTCAATACGTATCGATCCCCGCGTTGCGCCAGCGGGCGACGCGGGGGGCTGGACGGGGACCGGCCAGCTCCTCCGGGGCTGCGATCAGCACCGTCGTCCCGCGCGGAAACTGCTTGGCGTAGCGGACGATCCGGTACCGCTTGGGGAGCTTGTCTTCCAATTCCGGCCAATGCGCGTCCGTGGTGATCAGGACGGCGTTGGGGCAGGCAGCGAC
>JBGSLW010000289.1:0-17657 GCA_041740495.1 Pirellulaceae bacterium | reverse complement strand
CTCGCGGCGGGCTTCGGCGACGAGCGAAGCCGCTTGCTGCCGGGCATCGCGCAAGATCCGTTCCGCTTCGGCCTGTGCCGCGCGCACGCCGTCGTCGCGGATCCGATCGATCAGCTGTTGCACACCCTCTGTGGTCGTAGCTGCTTTTTCCATCACTCCACCTGGTCGTTGATTTTGCGATTCCGAGTCCGACGCCAACTTTACCGTCTTCCCCGCTTACTCCGGCAAACGCCCGGAGAGTACCAGTGCAAACACAAAGGCGAAGACCGCAAAGCCCTCGATCAACGCGGCGGGCGCCAGCGAAATCCCAAAGACTTCCGGCTTGCTCTTCGAGGTATTGATCGCCGCGGCGCAGGCCGTTCCCTGCGCCATCGCACTCAGCATCAGCGCCACGCCGGCCAAGGACCCGAGGGCGAAGATCCCCGGGGCGGTGCTGGCTTTGATCGCCGGCAGCGACATGGTCACGACAATACCATAGATCGTCTGTGAGGAAGGCATCGCCGCGACACCGACGTATCGCCCGTAGCCGCTTTCCACCTCCAGCATCGCACCGCACGCAGCCATCCCCCCGCGCATGCAGCCGATCATGCTGCCGATCGCCCCCAGCGCCAACGGCGCATACAGTCCCATCCAACCCAGTGTGAGCATCATCATTTCCATGTGGAACCTTCCTTTCGTCGAAAGGGTGTGAAGCGACGTCCCTCTTCCTTCAGACCCCAATTGAAAAATTCGATTACGTTCAGACGCAGACCGTGAATCACACCGCTGGAGATCCCCAGCAGCAAATTCAGAACATGCCCGAACGCCAAAATCAGAAGCGCCAGCAACAAGCCAAACCGCGGCATGCTGCTGCGAATCCCGGCGGCCATGTCGTTGAACGCCACCGCCAAGGAGGCGGAGGCCAAACCCAGGGCAAACAATCGCAAATAGCTCAAGATGTCCCCAAACGCTGCCGAGACCTTGGTCAGGCCCAACATCCCCTGCAGCAAGCGTGAACCCGCGCGTTCATGCGGCGCGGTAAACAACACGACCATCAGCAAACCGGCCACGGCGGCAACGACACCTACCGATTTGAGAAGTGCCATGGTCGGAAAGACCGCGCCGACCCCGAAAATCAATCCGCCGGCAATCGCGGCCGCCCAACCGAGCGGCCCCAACGCCTCGCGCCAATCGGTCCGCCGTCGCGCGTCGAGCACGTTCGCCAAGATCACGTGCAGGGCCCCGACCAGGACCGACAGACCCATCATCATTCCGCTGTTGTTCATATCGAGCACGTGCAACCTGCCCGGCAGCGAATCGGGGGACGGCGTCACGCCAAAGTAACTGCCGACCAGCACCCCAAAGATCAGCGAAAATCCAACGATCCACGCCAACAAGGGGCGCATCCGCAACCCGCCCGCCGAACGCCCCATCGGCCGCCAGGCACACAAGAGGCCGATCCCCAACACGGCTGCATACCCTGCGTCCGCCAAAATCATCGCAAAGAAGATGGCGAAGGAAAAAAACACGACCGGCGAGGGATCCCACGTCCAATACCCCGGGGTCATGTAGAAGTTCACCAGGTCTTCCCCCGCCGACACGGCCGAAGAATTCTGCATCAACGTCGGAGGATTCTCCTCGGGTCGCGGCGGCCGGCGCTCGAAAACAAATCCCTGCTGGGCGGCGTATTCCGCCAACTCGCCGACGTGTTCGCGCGGAACCCAGGCTTGGACGGCGAACACGGGATCGCGATCGCACGTCCAGCTTTCCGCGGCGATCCGCGCCGCGCGGTTCTCCAACCGCGTGATATTCTGAGCCAGCAGCAGGCACCATTGGGTCAAGCCAGACCGCTCCGCCTGCGCGGCCTCCAGTGCCTGCTCGACCTGCGCGATTCGCTCCCGCAGTTCGCCCGGCGACCGCGAGCCAATATGCACGCGTGGTACGGACAGACCTGTCGGTTCGTCGGGATCAATCACCACGACATAGTTCGTGCCGGCGTCGCGTCGCAGCGATTGCCAGCGCAACTCGCTGCCGACGAGTTGCGGCATCTGGCGATCTGGAACGACATAGAACCACAGCCGATTGCCCGCCAACTCGTGGAGTTTGGGAAAACGAAAATCTCCCCACGGTTCCGCGGCGGTCAACCGCTCGCGCAAATCATCGCGCTCGGTTTCGAGCAGGGCGATGCGCTTCTGTAACTCCAGCGCCTGCTGTTCGACTTGTGCAGGATCAAAGTGCGCATCGGCCGTCGTTTGTCGCCGGCGCGCCGGACACGCGAGCAAGAACTTCAACGCCTCGGTCGCCGCCGGACTTGGACCAGCCCCGCTCTCTGGCGGAGTCACAGAACCGGCCGGGATCAGCTGCAACCAGCCGCGCCGATGCAACTCGTCCAACATCTGAGATTTTTCACGGCTCAGTCCGGCGAGGGTGACGTGTTCGAGGGCCACGATGGTCATTCGCTGCTCCCCCCGGCGACGCCGCCCGCGACTTGTTTGGCCTTGGCCAACTTGGAGGTCACGACCGCCGCTCGTTCCGTATCTCCCAAGAAAATGCGGATCCGCTGGATATTTTTCTGGGCGGTCGGAATCAAGATTTTTTCGAACAGATTCACCCGCTGCGTGATCCGCCGGACTGCTTGCTGCAAGATCTCCACCCGTTGCCCGGCGATCTGCGAGCGCACGCGCGCCTCGGCTGCATCCTTCAGTCGCTGGACCAGGATATCGACCCAGGCGGGAGTTCCCAAACGTGAAACCTCGGCAACGCGGAACTCGACATGTTCCAGCATCGGCAAACGGGTGCCGACGACATTCTGCTCCACCACCCGGTAGCCGGTCATCTGGACCAGGCCGGTCAGGTTGAGCTCGGGATCAGCGAGCATCGGCAGCTCTTGGCCGATCTGTGCATCGAGCGTCTCGGCCGCCGCCACCGCTGCATCCCGTTCGGCCCGCGCCCGCTGCGCCTCGACCGTCAGCTGCCGTCGCTTGAGGTCGAGCGAGGGCAACAGCTTCCGATACAGCTTCAGTTGCTGCTGCTGCTGTTGCAACGCGTTCTTGCTGAGTTTCAACTTGGCCATGGCCTCAAGGTCTTACGTTTTCGGTCCGCGACATCATGCATCAAATCTATCACCCACACTGCCCGCATTTGTTTAACGCCAAGCCGGAGGCGCCGGCTTTGCGACGCGCGTTCAGGGCGAAGCCGGCGCTTCCGGCTTGGCCCCGAACGCAATACCGTTCAATTTAGGCTGACTTGCTTCCATGGGTTCACAAGAAGTGGTATGTAAACAGGATTGCTTGAACAACCTGTCGAATTCAAACACGACGTTATGCGATTCATGGAACGGTATTGTGTTTAACGCCAAGCCGGAGGCGCCGGCTTTGCCCTGAACGCGCGTCGCGAAGCCGGCGCCTCCGGCTTGGCGTTAAACGAAGAAATCGAAAAAACACAATGACATGAAGCGCCGCGACCTTCTTACGTTGGAAAATACTTGTCGACCAGGCTTTGTTTCATCAGCAGCTCCCCCGGCTCAAAACACTCCGCCAGCGTCTTCCAACTGAGCTCTAACGCATCGGCCAGGCCGAGCGAGACGCGGATGTCCATGAAACGCTGGCGAAACAACTCGCCGAACTTCAGCAACTTGTGATCGAACTCGGACAATTCGAAGGCCATCGATTGTTTCTTGCGAGCTTCCACCGCGCCTGAATAGAGGCGGATCATGGTGTTGGCCAGCGGACCGTGGTCCTCCCGAGTGACTTTGCCGATCACGTGCTGCTTCAGCCGCGAAAGCGAGCCGAACGGATCGATGTTTCCACCGTGCAGATAAAATTGACCCTCGGTGATATAGCCGGTATTGTCCGGAACGGGATGCGTTACGTCATCGCCAGGCATGGTCGTGACCGTAAGGATCGTGACCGATCCGGCCCCTTTGAAATCGCACGCTTTCTCGTACCGTTGGGCCAGCTGCGTGTAGAGGTCTCCCATGTACCCCCGGTTGGCGGGAATCCGCTCCTGGGCCACGCCGATTTCTTTCATCGCATCGGCGTAAGCGGTCATATCGCTCAGCAACACCAGCACCCGCTTTTGCTGTTCGACGGCGAACTTCTCTGCGACCGCCAGGGCCATATCGGGGACCAATAGCCGTTCGACCAGCGGATCGGAGGCCTGGTTCACAAACATCACCGTTCGCCCGAATACCCCGTGTTGCTCGAAGGCGTTCTTGAAAAAGTAATAGTCGTCGAAGATCAAACCGAGTCCGCCGAAGACCAGCACATCGGCGTTGGCCTGGAAGCCGATCCGGGCCAGCAATTCGTTGTGGGGCTCACCCGCCACCGAAAAGATCGGTATCTTCTGGCTTTCGACCAGGCAATTGAACAAGTCGATCATCGGGACGCGAGTCTCGATCATCTTGGTCGGCATCACCCGCATGACCGGATTGACGGTCGGTCCGCCGACAGGAACGCGCGGGTCTCCCGCCAAGTCCGGTCCGCCGTCCAACGGTTCGCCAGACCCGCGGAAGATCCGCCCCAAAATGTTTTCTGAGTACACGACATCCAACGGATGCCCCAGGAACTTGACGGTCGCGTCGGTGGAGAGCCCTTTCCCACCGCCAAAGACTTGCAAGCTGACCAAGTTGCGATCGAGCCCAATCACCCGAGCAAGCGACGACTCTCCGTCGGTGTTTTCGACCTCGGCCATATCGCCCAGAGCCACCCCTTGGGCATGAAGCCGAATCACGTCCCCCACGATCTCTTGCACGCGGGTGTAACGGATCAGCGATTGCAACTGACTGGGCACGAGATACTCCTGAAATTGTCCAAGTCCACTACGATGAGGGTGGTTGGGCCGGAACCCGGATGCGATAGAACATCGCATACAACGTCGGAACCAAGACCATGGTCAAGATCGTTCCGACGATCAGGCCGAAAAACACAGTGACCGCCAAAGCGACCCAGAACACGTCCTGGAGCATCGGCAACACACCCAACACGGTGGTTCCCGCGGCGTTGACCACGGGACTCAGACGCGAGACCGCGGCTTCGACGACCGCATCGTACGGTGGCATCTTCGCCTGCAAATTGGCCGAGACTTGATCGAGTAAGACGACGGCGTTTTTGATCATCATCCCCGAGAGGCTCATCGCCCCGAGCAAGGCAATAAAGCCGAAGGGCGTGTTCGTCAGCAGCAATCCGCCGGTGATTCCAATCATCACAAAGGGAATCACCAGGATACAGATGAGCATCGGCCGGAAACCGTTGAATAGGGCCACGAGCAGGAGCAGCATGATCACAACCGCCGGCAGAATACCGGGAACCAGCGCGATTTGGGATTGCTTGGCGCTCCAGTATTCGCCATCCCAGTCGAGGCGATAACCCGGCGGCAAATCGATTTCTTCGAACTGTTTCAGCACGGCATCGCGAAGCGTGGGAGCCGTCACGTTGTTCGGCGAACATTGGACGGTGATCGCCCGGCGGCGGTCCCAACGCCACAGGATGGGGTCTTCCCACACCGTATCGACCCCGTCGATGATCTGCGATACGGGAACGCTGCGCGTCCCGTACCGCGGCGTCACCAGTTGTTCATCCAGCGAGGTCGCCGCGCGGGCCCGTTCCGCTTCCACGTTGCGGGCCACGATCGGGATCAGGTCGTCCTCTTCGCGATATTGCCCGACCACGACCCCGTCGGTCGCCCGTTGCAATACGCGAGCCAGGTCTTCACGGGTGACGCCGGCCCAACGGGCTCGCTCTTGATTGAAACGCGGGACGACCGCGGGAATGCGTTCCCGCCAGTTCGTGCGAACTTCCTTGGCGTACGGCGACTGCCGCAAAATCTCCATCCCCTTTTCGGCGAGACCCCGCAGCACATCGGGGTCGGCATTGGCGGGGCCGCTGAAGCGGGCCTCGAACCGCCAGTCATCGAAGGCGCCGACCGCGTATTTCCGCACGCGGACCAACGCATTCGGCATGTTGTCGCGCACCCAGGCTTCCGTCGCGGCCACCGCGGTGTCCACGCCGGCGAGCGTCTTCGTATTCACGATCAGCTGGCCATACGACGAATAGGGATCTTCGGCGCTGACCGGCAGGTAGAACCGCGGCGGGCCTTTGCCGATAAACGCACTCACCGACGCCGTCTCCGGTCGCTCTTGTAAGAATTCTTCCAACCGCGCCAGATCGGCACTTGTGTCCTGGATGCGGGTTCCCTCCGGCGCCCAGTAATCGATCATGTACTGCAGGCGACTGGAGTCGGGGAAGTAAAGTTTGGGGACGTATTTGAACAGGACCACCGAGACCGCCAGCAGCGCAATGAGCAGGCCCAGAAATGCCAGTCGAAACCGCAAAGCCAAACGGAGCAGGCGGCGGAAGAACTGAAACAACGCGCCTTGGTAAGGATCCTTGGCGGGTTGTCCGACTTTCGGCGCGGGCAGCAACCAAATGCACAACAACGGAATCACGGTCTGACAAAACACCCAGCTCAAGATGAGCGAAATTGCGACGACCGTGAACAAGCTCCCGGCGTATTCACCGGTATCATAGGTGGAAGCAAAAATCGGATAGAACGCCATGCAGGCGACCACCGTCGCGCCGAGCAGTGCCATCGCGGGGCCTCGTGCTGCTTCCACGGCGGCCTGCTTGCGATCCATCCCTTGGGCGATGCGGACCATCATCCCGTCGGTCACCACAATCGCGTTGTCGACCATCATCCCCATCGCGATGATCAGGGCGCCCAACGACACGCGGTGCAAATCGATCCCCACACTGGCCATCACGCAAAAGGTGCCGAGAATCGGAAAGACGAGCCCCCCGATGCCGATGATGATCCCGGCGCGAAATCCCATCGTCAGGGCCAACAATGCCAGGACGATCACCACCGATTCGATCAAGCTCAACATGAATGCCCTGATCGACTCGGCGACCTGATCCGATTGCCAGGAGATCCGTTCGACCGCATAGCCGTGCGGCAAATCGGCCACCAACTCGTTGATGCGGCGGTCGATTGCCTTTCCGACTTCGACCACGTTTTGCCCCTCGGCCGCCGCCAAGGCCAGTCCAATCGCCGGGCGGCCGTTGTAACGCATAAAGCTTTCGGGGGGATCCTCATAACCGATCGAAACTTTGGCAAAGTCGCGAATGCGAATGATCTCGTCGCGCCCCGAGACGGCACTGGTGATCGCGAGTTCGCCAATTTCCTCGGGAGAGAGAAATTCGCCCGTCGGCGCCACCCGCCAGCGACTCGATTGGTAATCGACATGTCCCGCGTCGATCACTAAATTCTGCGATTCCAAGGTTTGGAGGATTTGTGCGGGCGTCAGATTGAGTTCGGCCAATTGCGCATTGGAGACGTCGATGTAGATGCGTTTGGGCTGGACGCCCGTCAGGTCGACGCGGGCCACTCCGGGGACCACGCTCAGTTCCTTCCGCATCTCCTTGACCCGCTTTTCCAACTCCGCGTAGCTATAGCCATCGCTGCTGACGGCGAGCAAGAAGCCGAAAACATAGCCAAAGTCGTCGCGGACATCTGGCTTTCCCGCTCCGGGCGGCAGTTGTGGCTCGACGTCCGCGATTTTCTTCCGCAGGACATCCCAGACCTGCGGCAAACGATCCGACCAGTATTCGCTCTTGATATCGACTTTGATGATCGATTTTCCTGGTCGCGAATTGGAATAGACGTTCTTCAGCTCCGTCATCTCTTGGAGCTTGGTTTCCAGCCGATCGGTGATTTCCAACTCGACTTGTTCGGCACTGGCGCCGGGGTATTTGGTGATGATCGCGGCGGTCTTGACGGAGAATTCGGGATCCTCCAGTTGTCCGAGTTGAAAATAACTCAGGACACCGACGACCAACACGAGGCCAATCGCGAAATAGGCGATGGGGCGTTTTCTCAGGGTAAGGGCGGCTAGGTCCATGAGTGGCTCAATTCCCTTCCGTGGGCAAACGGACTTCTTGATTTTCGCTCAGCGAATTCACGCCGGCGATGACCACCCACTCTCCGACCGCCAATCCCTCTTGGACGGGGACACCCGTGGGCATCAGTGCTCCGGTTTTGACGGCGCGGCGCGCCACGCGTTTCGTGGAACTATCGACCACCCACACGAAAGTACCGCTCTCGGCGCCGGCCGTGAAAATGGCGGCCGCGGGAACGATCAAGCTGGCCGGCGGACCGCCGCCGTCCGCGGTGGGATGGTTGCGAACGGTCGCGGCCATCCCCGGAAGTATGCGGACATCCTCCGGTTGAGGTATCTCGACCGTCACCGGATAGGTGCGCGTGGTTTGGGAGGCTTCGCTGCCGATCTTCGTGATCGGCCCATAGAATTCCTTATTGGGAATCGCATCGAAACGGACCGCGACTTGTTTGACCTGCGGCGCCAAGGCGATCACCGTTTCCGGAACCTGCACCGTCACTTCAATCGTGCTGATGTCCAGCAGGCGGAGGATCGGCTGTTTGGCTTGCACGGTTTGGAAGTTTTCGACGTACCGCGCGGCGATCTCGCCGTCGAAAGGCGCCGCGAGGCGGGTGTACTCCAGCTGCAATTTCGCAGCCCCGACCGCCGCCTCGAGCGCCCGAATTTCGGAGCGTTTGGCTTCCAAGTCCTCGACGCGCGCTCCCGCCATTCCGATATTGAGATCCTCTTGGGCCCGCCGTACATCGGCCGCCGTGGTCTCCGCTCGGGCTTTGCGGACTTCGGTCTCTGATTGGCTCACCGAGTTCTCCGCCAGCAATTTGGCATAGCGATCGTACTCTTCGGTTGCCTGGCGGTTGGCTGCCTCGGCTTTTTCCAGCGCCGCCTTCAGCGACTCGATTTCCTCGGGCCGAGCCCCACGCTCCATGGCCAGCAGGTTGGCGCGGGCGCGGTCCAAATTCCCTTGGGCATTGTCGAGCGCGGATTGAAAATCCCGAGGATCAATCGAGGCGATCACATCCCCCTGTTGGACCCGGTCGCCGACATCCACCGACAACGTGACCAACGGGCCGGAGACTTGAAACGACAAGTCCACTTCGCTCTTCGCTTCGGCTCGGCCCGGAAACTCCCGGCTGGCGATGACCGCAACATCCCCGACGCGGATCGCTTGGACAAGTCGGAGAGGGGGCGAATCCCCAGCAGGTTGCTGACAACCGGCAGTCAAGCCAACAACGAACAGCCAGCACTTGGTAACGCGCATCGGAGGTTTCTGCAGCATAAGTAACAACTCGCTTCTCTCGCTTCTAGGTAGCCTGGTTCGCAACCCGCATGCCGGATTCCGCACCAACTCTGCACACGATGAAATTCACGGTGGCCTGGTCGAGTGCCGCGCCGGCAATATCGCAAACTTCGCGGTCGCTTAAGTTACATCGTATCGCAGATATCCCCTCAGCTGATGTCCGGAGACGATGTTTCTTGTGCAAGGCAACCGTTTCGTCTGTGCGTTTTGGATTCTGGCGTGCGTTTCAGCTCTACGTCGACGATTCGATGGTGGGCCTTGCCCCTTTGTCGGGAATCGGGCAGGGGAGGGCGTTCCAGATGTCCCGGGCATACTCGGCAATCGTCCGGTCACTGGAGAACTTCCCGGAGGCGGCGACGTTGAGAATCGCTTTTCGTGTCCATTGAACCGGGTCGGCGTAGAGTTCCGCCACCCGCTGCTGAGTCGCTGCATACGATCGCAGGTCGGCCAAGTGCATGTAATAGTCCCCGTTAACCAACAAAGTCTGGCGAATCGGCTCAAAAATCCCAGGCTCCTCGGGGCTGAAGACGTCCGAGAAAATGGGATCGAGCGCTGCTCGCGCCTCGGGCTCGTTCTCGTAATGCCACCGCGGGTTGTACCAGGCTCGGCTCGTGGCGACCTGCTCGGCGGTTAACCCGAACAGGAACAAGTTCTCTTCGCCCGCCTCCTCGGCCATTTCGATGGTGGCGCCGTCGCGCGTGCCGATCGTCAGTGCGCCGTTCATCATGAACTTCATGTTGCCCGTGCCGCTCGCTTCGAAGCCCGCGGTTGAGATCTGTTCGGAGACATCTGCGGCTGGAATCAGCCGCTCGGCCAGCGAGACGTTGTAGTTGGGCAGGAAGACGACGCGGAGCTTGCCTTGCAGGGCCGGATCTTGCTCCAGCACGCTTCCCACGTTGTTGATCAATTTGATGATCCGCTTGGCCAATTGGTACGCCGGCGCCGCTTTGCCCGCAAAGAAAAAGGTGCGCGGCGGCGGGTTGAACCCCGGCTCGGATCGGAGTCGGTGCGCCAGGACAATAATCTGCAGCACGTTCAAGAGCTGCCGTTTGTACTCGTGGATTCGTTTGATTTGACAATCGAAGATCGAATCGGGATCGACGGTCCAGCCGCTGGTGGTTTGCAGCCAGGCGGCGAAACGCCGTTTGGCATCCCGTTTCGCCGCTGCGAATCGGGCGCGAAAACTCACATCATCCGCCAGCGGCGCCAATTCGCGCAGACGACTCAAGTCGGTGACCCAGCCGGGCCCAATCGCCTCCGTGATCAGTGCGGCGAGGTCGGGGTTGGCCCCCAACAGCCAACGCCGCGGCGTCACCCCGTTGGTTTTGTTGTTGAAGCGTTCCGGATACATCTCGGCGAAATCGGCGAGCACCCGCGTCCGTAACAACTCGCTGTGGATTTTCGAGACGCCATTCGTGCTATGGGTGCCCACGATCGCCAGATGCGCCATGCGCACCGTAGGAGTCGCCGCGTGCTCCAGGAGACTCATCCGACTCGCTCGCTCGACGTCGCCGGGGTATCGCACCGCAACCTCCGCACCATGCCGCCGGTCGATCTCCCGAATGATCTCCAGCAGGCGCGGACACACGAGCTCAAACAAGGTCACCGGCCATTTCTCCAAGGCTTCGGGGAGCAGCGTGTGGTTGGTGTAGGCCAAGGTTCGCACCGTGAGTTCCCAGGCCTCGTCCCAACCCAGGTGCGCCTGGTCCAAGAGAATCCGCATCAATTCCGCGACTGCCATCGCCGGGTGCGTGTCGTTCAACTGGACGGCGGCCTGGGTGGGGAGCAGCTGCCAATCATCGTTGCGGCGGCGAAACCGTGCGACCAGGTCGGCCAACGAACAGCAGACCAAAAAGTACTCCTGGATGAACCGCAAGGCTTGCCCGGCCGTCGTCGCGTCGTTCGGGTAGAGCACTCGCGTCACGCTCTCTGCCAGAATCCGGTCGACGATCGCGCCGACGAAGTCCCCCGAGCTGAATTCGTTGAAGTCAAAAAAATCCGGAGACGCCGCGCCCCAGAGTCGTAGCGTATTGATCGTCCGCCCTCCAAATCCCACGACCGGCCGATCAAAGGGGACCCCCAATAAGTGAGTCGCCTGACCTGGAATTGCGCGGACGGTGTTCCCCTCCATATGGAATCCGCAACCTAATGTGACCTCCACAGTCTCCTGCGGCCGCACCACTTCCCAAGGATCGGGACGCGCCAACCAGTGGTCGGGCTGCTCGACCTGATAGCCCTGCTGGATCTCCTGGCGGAAAATTCCGTAGTCGTACCGCAGTCCATACCCGATCGCGGGGATCTCCAAGGTCGCCAGCGATTCGATCAGACACGCGGCCAGCCGCCCCAGCCCCCCGTTCCCCAGACCGGCATCCGGTTCCGCCTCGACGAGCGCAGCCCAATCCTGATGCGGGTCGGACTGCAGATCCCCACAGACGAACTCTTCAACCCCCAGATTCAGGATGTTGTTCCGCAGCGTCCGCCCCAGCAGATACTCCATCGACAGGTAGTGTACGAATTTACAATTTACGTCGCCGTGCCGGGCTTGGGTCAGAAGCCAGCGCTGGGCCAGCAAATCGCGGAGCGAGCGGGCCACCGCCTCGAAACGGTCCCGCTGCGACGCCTGCTGGAGAGTCACCACATGGTCGAAGACCAAATGCCGGTCGTAGTACTCGACGCTGGCTTTCTTGCCGAATTTCAATTCCCCGCATTCAAACAGCTTCAGGCAATTGGCAACGCTGGTCTTTGCCATGGCAAATTCTCCTGTGCCGCGTTTTCTCGGTGAATCGAACGGCGACGCACCGACATCCAAAGGACGGGCCGCGGCACCAACCAATCATCGAGCCATGTTCTGTGCGACATGGGTTATTGTACTGCCTCAATCACTCGAGGTCGTGCCGTGAACTTCTGCGGGAATTCGCGACTTATCCTCACTTTCCCCATCGTCGAGCGGGGGCGTGGCACGCGTCGCCGCGGGCGGAAAGGGACCGCCGTGGGATGGCGCCAGGGAGCAGGAATTCTCCGACCCCCCAAGGTAGAATGGCCGCTCGGGAAATCGCCGACACACCAATAAGTGTACACATGTACACTTATTGCCGGAGCTGCCCCATGCGCTGCGTTGAGCCATTCCGGCAGTGAAGGCGATGGGGTGGTCTCAGTATTCCGCGAGAGGAGTTTGACGCTATGGGATCGAGCAAGGCGCAGTTGGCTTTCGTGATGGATCAAATCGCCTCCGCCGGCAATGTGACCGCCAAGGCGATGTTTGGCGAGTACGGTATCTACTGCGACGGCAAGATCTGTGCACTGCTCTGCGACAATCAGCTTTTCATTAAGCCGACGGACGAGGGGCGAGCATTCATCGGGAAGCCCGTCGAGGCGCCTCCCTACCCGGGGGCCAAACTCTACTTTTTAGTCGACGACAAGATCGACGACCGCCGCTGGCTGAGCGAGTTGATCCGGGTTACGGCCGATAGCTTGCCGGAACCGAAGCCAAAGCGCGGCGCCAAGCCCCAATCCAAGACAAAGCCAGAACCTAAGAAGCCGACCCGCTCCGCGGACAAGAAGAAGTCGGACCGCAAACCGCCGGCAAAAAAACGACCTCCGCGCGGAGGGAAGCAATAGACGCCGTCGCGAATCCAGTTCACCCTGCGCCCCTCTCCGCCCGCATCCCTGCGTGCGACTCTCCCCCGGAGACGGGGGAGAGTGAAAATGAATTGGGAATTCTTGCGCGAAAAACTCGCACGAAAAGCTTGTATGAAACCCCTTAACGAAAAGCTTGCACCAGAAGACTGAGCGGCCACCAAGGCGGGGAAAGAAAGGAGCCAGTGACTTCGCGCAAACCTCGACGCTCGCAGGGGGGGAGGGCAACCGGTGTCGGCGGCTATTGGTCGCTCATCGGTTCGACCACACCGCAGTCGGCGATTGATATGGTGCCGGATGTCTTGCCGGAGCGCGAACCTTGCTTCTCGACGGCTTGGACCACATCCATTCCCTCGATCACGCGACCAAAGACGACGTGCTTGCCGTCCAGCCAATCGGTCTTGATCGTGGTAATAAAGAACTGCGAGCCGTTGGTGTTCGGTCCCGCGTTGGCCATGCTCAAGACCCCCGGTCCATCGTGTCGGATATTGAACTGTTCATCGGCGAATTTCTCGCCGTAAATGCTTTCGCCGCCGGTCCCATTCCCCGCGGTGAAGTCGCCGCCCTGCAACATGAACTCCGGAATCACTCGATGGAACTTGGAACCTTTGAAGTGCAGGGCCTTGCCCGATTTGCCTTTCCCTTTTTCTCCGGTGCACAATGCGCGGAAGTTCTCCGCGGTCTTGGGGACGTCGTTGCCAAACAGTCCCATCACGATCCGGCCGGCGGGCTTGCCGTCGATCTCGACATCAAAGTAGACCTTTTGCGTAACTTCTGCGTCTGCCGCATTTTTCATTTCCTGACCCCAGCTATACGAGACGAACAAACAACCCACCGCGGCCACCAAGCTCAATGATTTCAGCACAACCTGCTCCTCAGAATTTTAATTCTCGAATCACGCCCGATGCGTTTCCGGGGTACGCGGCTCATTCTAACCGGTGAACGGCGGTTTCGACCACCGGGGCTATCGTACGGACTGGCCTAGTTATAATGAAATGTCCCGTTTCGTTCCGCGAAGGGTCGGGGCCGGACGATGGCGAAACGAAAGCTGTTGTGGTCGATTTTTCGCGGAGTGAAAACGGAATTTGACAGGCTACTTTGATCTGGGAAACTGTCGAGTCGGCTGCGGCATGCAAGCATTGCAAAATTTTCGAATGAATCGGGCGATCGCCGGAGCGATTCTGGGGCTCCTGGCGACGTGCGACGGTTCGGCGACGGCCCAGGAGGTCTCGTTCAATCGAGACATCCGTCCGATCCTCTCCAATCGATGTTTCAATTGTCATGGTCCGGACGTGACGAAGGCCGAATCCGGTCTGCAATTGGACTCGCGCGAGCACGCGACGCTGGAGACCGATTCGGGCGCGGTGGCGATCGTCCCCGGGGATCCCGACGCCAGTGAACTCTTGGCGCGAGTCACGGAGCCGGACGACGACATGCGGATGCCGCCTCCCGACGCGGGACCGCGCTTGAGCCCCGCGGAGGTCGACGCGCTTCGCCGTTGGATCGCGGCTGGAGCCGAATTCGAATCGCATTGGTCGTATCTCCCTCCGGTACGGCCTTCGTTGCCGGCCGTCGACAACTCGCCGCTCGGCTGGGATTCGAATCCAATCGATGCCTTGGTCTTGGCGATGATGCGACGGCAAGGCCTGGAGCCAGCTCCCCCCGCCGAACTCGCGGTGTTGGCCCGCCGCGTCGCACTCGATTTGACCGGATTGCCGCCGACGCCGGAGGAAGTCGACGCGCTCTGTGCCAGCTCGGATCCGAAAGCCTACGAGCGATGGGTGGACGAATTGCTCGGCCGGCCGACCTATGGCGAACACTGGGCTCGGCAATGGCTCGACTTGGCCCGCTACGCCGACAGCGCCGGGTACGCGGACGATCCGCCCCGCACCATCTGGGCCTATCGCGATTGGGTGATCCGCGCACTGAATGCCAACATGCCGTTCGATCGATTTACGATCGAGCAAATCGCCGGGGACCTGTTGCCCAACCCTAGCGAGGATCAACTGATCGCCACCGCCTTCCACCGCAACACCCAGACGAACAACGAAGGGGGCACGAACAACGAAGAATTCCGCAACGTGGCGATTGTCGACCGCGTCAACACCACGTTTGCCGTCTGGATGGGAACCACGATGGCGTGCGCCCAATGCCATCACCACAAATACGATCCGATTTCGCAGGAGGATTACTTCCGTGTTTTCGCGATTCTCAATAACACTCAGGATGCCGATTTGGCCGACGATTCGCCAGTGCTCCCGCTCTATAGCGAAGACCAAAAGCAACGCCGGCGCGACTTAGAACTGCAACTTGCGGCTGCCCAGAAAGAACTCGATACGTCCACTGAATCGCTGCTCGCCAGCCAGCGGGTTTGGGAAACGCGCCTCAAGTCGACGCAGGCCTGGTCGGTTCTGGGCGGCACGGCCGCGCGAGCCAGTGGCGGAAGTTTCCAGCGACTCGACGACGGCAGCTGGTTGGCGCTCGAACCAGCGGACACCGACACGTACACGCTCGAAGCGCCCCTGGTCCCGGGCAGGGGAGAGGGCCAGGGGACAGGCGCCGATCGGCTAGCGGCACTGCGATTGGAGACTTTGCCGGATGCATCGTTGCCTGCCGGTGGAAGCGGTCATGGTGGAGGCAATTTCGTCATCACCCAAATCCGGGCACAGCTGGTTCCGAATCAAGTGCAAGCGCCGCGCGCCCGCTACCTGCGGGTGCAGATTGCCGGCGCCGGCAAGATCTTATCGCTGGCCGAAGTCGAAGTTTTCGTCGCGGGTCAGAATCTGGCCCTCGCGGGCTCCGCATCCCAAAGCAGCACAGACTACGAGGCCCCAGCCGAACTGGCGATCGACGGAAAAACGAGCGGCCAATTCTCCAACAAATCGGTCACACATACGGCGAATTCCGATAACCCCTGGTGGGAGCTGGACCTGGGATCTGAGCACGCGATCGAGCGAATTGTGGTCTGGAACCGAACCGACGAAAGCGTCAAGAACCGACTGTCGGCCTTCGAGTTAACGTTGTTCGATGCAGAGCGTCGAACCGTGTGGCAGGAGCGATGCGAATCGTATCCGGATCCCTCGCTAGATCTTGCTCCCAGCAACGTGCGCGGGCTGGAGTTTGCCGCGGCCACGGCGGATTATTCGCAGGACAGTTTTTCCGCAGGAAGCTTGCTGAGTTCTGCCGCGGAACCACGAACTGGCTGGGCCGTGGGAGGTGCGGCAGACCAACCGCACCAATTGATACTCACCTTGGCGCAGCCCCTGGAGGTCAGCGAGCCTGCGACCATCCGCCTGCAAATCGAGCAGCATTCCCCGTTTGCCCAACACCTCGTGGGTCGTTTGCGGATTTCAACGACGGCGGATGAATCGCTGATCGAGCGAGCTCAGGTCCCGGCCGCCATGTTGGCGATCCTGGATCTGCCCGAGGCGTCGCGCGATCCCGGCCAGGTTGCTGGATTGGCCAAGTATTATCGCGAGCACGTCGCGGACGAATTGTCCGCAGCGCGGAACGCGTTCACCGTCGCGTCGCAGCAGTTGGCGGAACTCAAGCCAGAGACTTCCGTGTTGGTGCTGCGCGAGCGACGAGAGAATCGCCGCCCGACGCAATTGCAATATCGCGGGAATTACTTGGACGTCGGCCCCGAGTTGCCGCCGGGACTCCCTGCGGCGTTCGGTCCGGCGCCTGATTCGACCCAGCCTCCCGATCGGCTGGCGTTGGCTCGGTGGCTCGTCGATCCGGAGAATCCCCTGACGGCTCGAGTGCTGGTCAACCGCTATTGGGAGAGTTTGTTCGGCCGCGGGTTGATTGCGACGAGCGAAGAATTCGGCTCGCAAGGAGAACCGCCGACCCACCCCGAGTTGCTGGATTGGCTGGCCGTGGATGCCGTCGAATCGGGTTGGGATCTGAAGCAGATACTCCGACAGATGGTGCTGTCGGCGACCTATCGCCAGGCGAGTCACGCGGCGGCGGAAAAGTACGAACACGATCCGGAGAATCGATGGCTGGCCCGCGGGCCGCGCGTCCGACTCAGCGGCGAGGCCATTCGCGACCAGGCCCTCTTTGTCAGCGGGTTGCTCTCCGAGAAAATGTACGGCCCTCCGGTGCGGCCACCCCAACCAAATCTGGGACTGACGGCGGCGTTCGGCGGTTCGACCGATTGGACCACCAGCGAAGGGGAAGATCGCTTCCGCCGCTCGATCTACACCACGTGGCGCCGCAGCAATCCGTACCCCTCGATGGCGGTGTTCGATGCCCCGAACCGCGAGGTCTGTGTTGTCCGGCGCAATAACACCAATACACCGCTGCAGGCACTCGTCACACTCAACGATCCAGTGTTCGTCGAAGCGGCGCAGGCGCTGGGCCGGAGCGTGCTCGCGCTGGAAGGCTCGGATGCGTACCGGATCGCCCAAGCGTTTCAGCGCTGCCTGTTGCGCGCGCCGCGGAAAGACGAGTTGTCCGCGCTGGAGCAACTCTATCGGGACGTCCGGCAGCAACTTGCCGACCAGCCGGCCGAAGCGAAGCGCTTGGCGACCGACCCCTTGGGATCGTTGGCCGAGGGGATCGACCCCGCCCAGGCCGCGGCTTGGACTGTCGTCGCCAACGTGATTTTGAATTTGGATGAGATGGTTTTGAAGCGATGACCGTGAATCAAGTCAACGTTGTTTTAGGTTCACCCTCGCGCTTTGCGAGCAGAGGTCGGGCAATTTTTGGTCCGCGTTTTAACCCCGTTTCGTTTAACGCCAAGCCAGAGGCGCCGGCTTTGGCTGTTACTGGTTTAACGCCAAGCCAGAGGCGCCGGCTTTGCCCAAATGGCAGTCCCGAGGTGCCGGCGCCTCTGGCTTGGCGTTA
>JBGSLW010000288.1:0-6748 GCA_041740495.1 Pirellulaceae bacterium | reverse complement strand
GCCGCGGTGGGGCTGGCGTTGGGCGCGATCGCTCGTGGAATGCGCGACCGGCTGTTGCGCCGGGTGGCGCAGTGGCTGGGGGGAATCGCGATCGCCGGGACGCTGACCTGTACGTGCTGGGCTTGGGGACCGTTGGTCCGGCCGATCGCCGTGGGGGAATGGCCCCTGGTCAACTGGTTGACGTATGCGATCGGGATTCCCGTGGTGTTGGTCGGTCTGTTGCTCTGGATTGATTGGTCGCCGGAAGAGTCGATCGCGCCATCCGCCAAGTCGCCCGCGTCAGCGCGCGAAGGCTTGCAGTGGGGGGACGCCCTCTGGCTGCTGTGGGGAATGGCGGTTGTGGCCTTGTTGTTGGTGGAAACGCGTCAGGTGTTCTGGCGGAATGCGAACGATATGGCTCTGCGGGATTTGCAAAGCGTTCATATCTGCGAGCTGCCGGTGTACGCGACGATCCTGGGGGCGTTGTGCGGATTGGCGGTCTGGCGGACCGACCGGACTTCGTCGATCGCGTGGCGCACTGCGGCGATTGGCTGCTTTCTGGCGTTTGGGCTGGCGGTGTTGGGAATCGTGTTTGGGATGAACCCCCTGTGGATACGGCGGGACATTGGCGGAATTCCGGTGTGGAACCTGTTGTGGGTGATTTTGGCGCTGCCGGCGGGCGTCGCCGGGGGGCTGGCGTTGCGCTTACGGTGGGCCGAGGAAAATCTGCCAGCCAGGCCAGAGGATGCCAGCGTGGAATGGCGGAGGTCGCTGCAGGTGTTTCGCTGGATTGCCAGCGTGCTGTCCCTGCTGCTGGTTTGGATGTTTGTGACAGCGGAAGTCCGACAGTACTTCGTCGGCTCGATCCTGCCCGGTCCGCGGCCAGGTCAGAATGAATGGTATGCCTATTCGGCGGCCTGGATCGTCTTGGCGATCGCGTTGTTGACAGCCGGGGTTTGGACCCAGGCGAGTGCCGTGCGCTGGGGGTCGCTGGTCTTGATGCTGCTGAGCGTCTGCAAGGTGTTCTTGCTGGACACGCGGCAATTGGGGGACCTGTGGCGAGTGGCCTCGTATTTGGGGCTGGGAATCAGCCTGATGTTGGTGGCGTTTGTGTATCAACGATTTGTATTTCGGGGGGCGCGCGGCCGACCGGGGGAATTGCCGTAGGAAAAAGTAAGCGAGCACGGTGAAGCTGGCGCGACGAGTTTAGCGTTCCGATTCAGCTTATCTCCAACACCTCGTTTAACGCCAAGCCAGAGGCGCCGGCTTGCTGTTCCGTTTCAGCCTACCTCCAACTCCTCGTTTAACGCCAAGCCAGAGGCGCCGGCTTGCTATTCAGGTGAAGCCGGCGCGATTGTCTGCGCGTTCAGGGTAAAGCCGGCGCCTTGGGCTGGGCGTTCAGGGTAAAGCCGGCGCCTTGGGCTGCGCGTTCAGGGTAAAGCCGGCGCCTTTGTCTGCGCGTTCAGGGTAAAGCCGGCGCCTTTGGCTGGGCGTTCAGGGTAAAGCCGGCGCCTTTGTCTGCGCGTTCAGGGTAAAGCCGGCGCCTTTGGCTGGGCGTTAAACGAAGAAATGGCGATGCGGGGTGTCCAAAGTCTGTATGACCTCGTCGGGGGAGAGTCGGACGTTTTGATGCGAGGTTGCTGTCGCCACCGCTGCCGATTCCTGTTATTTGGATCGCCGCGTTCATTCCCGCCTCCGGCGATCACCGATAAGTGAAGCATCATCTGGAAATCAAGTCTGCTAGCGATGGGGTCTTACTGTGACGTTTCGTCTACCTGTTTTATGTATGTTGACTTGTTTGACTGGTTGTGGCGTCTTGCGACCTGGCATACCGGGCTCGGGCAATCGCCAGACCGAATTGCGTTCGGTGGGTCACTTTGACGAAGTCGCGTTGGCGGGATTCGGGAGCGTGGAAGTGATCCCAGGGGACACACCTTCGGTGCGGGTCACGACCGATGACAATCTGGTTCAGTATGTGGAGACCGAGGTGACCGACGGCGTGTTGCGGATCAAGCCCGCGCGACCGATCAACCCGCGAACTGGATTGCAGGTGGCGGTAACCGCCCCGACGCTGCGGGGGGCTCGGGTTACTGGCGCGGGAGAAATGCATTTGAAAGGGGTCGCGGTCGACGCCTTGGAGGTGGCGATCAGCGGGGCGGGGACGTTGACGGCCGAGGGGCAAGCACGGCGTGTCCAGGCGGAGATCAGTGGGATCGGGGAAGCGGACTTGCAGGCGCTCTATGCGGACGAGGCAAGTGTGCGGATTTCGGGTGCGGGAGAAGCTGCGGTATTCGCGGCCCAATCGATCGACGCGCAAATATCTGGCGTGGGGGATGTGGTTTGCTACGGCAACCCAATCGAGGTCTCGCAACAGATCAGCGGCGTTGGGGAACTGACGATCGAGCCGGCGGCGGCAGGTCAGGCCTTGCGGGACCAGTCGGTCCCGATCGTATACTCGCTGGGCGACCAGTAAGCGCTGAAATGCCCGGAATTATGCTGGTTACCTACCGGAAGCCAGATGGGGGGTCGTTTTTCCGATCCTGGCGGGTCGGGCCGCCAAAAATTTTTGTAGAAGACATCGACTTTCCACCGATATTTGATAGAATATTCCACATGTCGCAGGGCGAAATTGTGCGATGGGCTCCAGGTCCCTGAGTCGTCGGCGACGTGTTCTGGTCATCTCCGAGAGGGCAGTTCGCGAAGTAGTTTCGAGCAATAGTTGCGACGATTGAGGTGGATTTCCTTTCGGGTCGAGCTCTCTTGGTTCTCTCTGATTGATCCTTTCGATTGTTCCGGCGATCCTTGCTGGGATTCTTTGGTTGGTCGAGCAATATCTCACTGAGTTGGTTCTGCCGTTGGGCGGGCGCGACGCGGGAGTGGCAATCGACCAGCGGCTGCTGCGAAGAGACCGTTTTTTGGCAACTGGAGCGAAGTTAGAATTTCGAAGGGTTCTATGATGAAGATTTATGTCGGCAATCTCAGCTTCAACGCCACCGAAGCCGAGCTGGAAAGCGCGTTTGGCGAGTATGGGGATGTTCAATCGGTGAACATCATCAAAGATCGCGAAACGGGCCGGTCGCGTGGCTTTGCGTTTGTCGAGATGCGCGACAATCAAGCGGGTCGCCAGGCGATCGAAGGCTTGAACTTGAAGGAGTTGGCGGGCCGAGCGATGACGGTCAACGAAGCGCGTCCGCGGGAAGATCGCCCGCGCGGCGGTGGTGGCGGTGGCGGCGGCGGACGGCGCTGGTAAGCTGCCGAAACCGAGCCACGCTCGAATGGTAAAAGCGTTGCGAACTCCCTGGCGGTTGCCGGGGAGTTTTATTTTGCCGCCACGCGTGAGAGGATAAAGAACATTTCGCGAGCGATTTCGCGACTTCGTTCGTCGTAACGTGCGGTTTCTGCGGACGTGCCGTCGGCGAGCTTGGGATCATCGTAATGCAAGGCAAAGCGAGCTTCCGCCCCGGAGACCATCGGGCACTTTTCGTCCGCATCGGAGCAGCACATCATCGCAGCGAACTCGCGTTGCGGGTTCCCCTCCGCCGAATAGATCTTGGAGTAGGCGCGAATCGGCGGAGCGGTATCCGCGTACTGAATCAGGTAGACCGGGTTGTCCCCCGCGGACGACGTCACAACGGACAGTCCGGCTCGACGGAGCGCTTGGATCGTGCGAAGGTTGCACGCCGTGGCTTCGGTCCCTCCCGAATAGGTCCCCACTCCTGAGACGCCGTAATACGCAGCCGCGATCTGGCACCAAACCTGACCCAGGTGGCTGCGGCGGGAGTTGTGCGTGCAGATGAATACCAACTGCGCCTCCCGTCCGTCGGTGTGCCTCTGGCGAATGTAATCGGCGACCTCCTGCAACAGGGCCTTGCGGTCCGAGGGGATCTGATCGAATGAGTCGCAAATCGAATCGACGTACGGGCGAACCGTTTCGATCAACGTGTTCTCATCGGTGGATACGGATACCGCCAGCATACTGAGCCCCCAAATAGCAACTGAACCCAAAGTGGCAAACGACGAAGGGACGTTGATCATAAAGCACCGCCTGTCGCATTATCGATTCGTGTTCCCCGTGGAGTGAAGCTTACTCCGACGGAGTATGTTGAACCGTGCGCCTTCGGCGGACGGTTCAACGTCGCTGATCGAGCCGGTCAGAATCATAGAGCCCCGCCGTGTGATCGGATTCCGAATCAATTTGTGGTAGGTCAACTCCCGGCCAGCTATCCAATCCGATCGGATAGTATAAACCGAAAACGATCACTCGGGAGATAAGAGAATGGGGACTTGGATTGCACTACTTCGCGGAGTCAATGTCGGCGGGGCGAATCTCCTGCCGATGCGGCAATGGGCGGAGGACTTGGCGGATTTACAGCTCGCCAACGTAAAGACGTATATCCAAAGCGGCAACGCGGTGTTCGAGTCTCCCGTACGGTCCGCGGGGGAAATCTCGCGGCGAATCGCCGACGACCTCCAACGCCGTTATGGGTACTCTCTAAAAGTCTGGGTGCTGTCCGCGGCGTCTTGGGTCAAGGTCCTTGGCGGAAACCCGTTTCCCGAAGGGGAAGGCGATCCCAAGTCGCTGCACGTCTATTTCTTGGCGAGTCCAGCGGTCGATCCCGATCTGGCCGAGCTGCAAAAGCTCAGGTCGGCGGACGAACGGTTTCAACTGGCGCGAGAGGTATTTTACCTCCATGCGCCTGCGGGCATCGGTCGCTCGAAAATGGCGGCGCGCATCGAACGCTGCTTGGGCGTTTCCACCACGGCGCGCAACTGGAATACCGTGGCGAAACTGGCAGAAATTTCCGGCGCGAAATGATGCTGATCGAAACGAGGCATTTTGCCCCGCGCGGAAAATTGCAGAATCGATGCGATTTTTCGGAAGGTCGGTGAATTGGCGCAGAATATGCGTTGAGAAGGAGAATCGAGGCATCGGAGTGCCAATGGTGCAGGGGGCGTACGACGGCGGCTGACGGTTGGTCGTCGCAAGCGACACTTGATCCAAACAAGCACCGCCTTCGGCCTTCAGCCTTCAGCCTTCAGCCTTCAGCCTTCGGCCTTCAGCCTGCTTGGGAGCTTTCGAGAATGTTGGGTTCGTGGAAGATCGGCGAGATTGCCGGGATCAGTGTGCGAATTCACTGGACGTTCCTGCTGTTGCCGTTGTGGGTTTACTTTTCCGCGTTGTCGGCTGGCGCGGGGATATCTTTGGCGTTGACCTCGGCGGCGTTTGTGCTTGCAATCTTTGGCTGCGTGTTGCTGCATGAGTTGGGGCATGCGTTGGCGGCGCGGAACTACGGGATCGAGACGCGCGATATTACGCTTTTGCCGATCGGCGGTTTGGCGGCGTTGGAGCGGATGCCGCGAAATCCTGTCCAAGAGTTGGTGATCGCGATTGCGGGTCCCCTGGTGAATGTGGTGATCGCTGGGGCGGTGTTTCTGTTGATGCCACTCTTGGCGTCGCCCGACTTTTTGCGGCAGTCGTTTTGGGGGATCTTTTTGACTCGATTGGCCTGGGTGAATGTGGCGCTGGTGGTCTTCAACTTGATCCCGGCGTTTCCGATGGACGGCGGGCGCGTCTTGCGAGCGTTGCTGGCGTTTCGCTTGCCCTACGTCACGGCGACTCAGATTGCTGCGCGCGTCGGGCAGTTTGTGGCGATCGCAATGGGAGTCTACGGGCTGTTCAGCGGCAACTTGATGTTGATGTTTGTTGCTGGCTTTGTGTTTTTGGCGGCGGCCAGTGAACGGATGATGGTCACTGCGGAGCAAGCCTGGCGGTCGGCGGGGGAGGCGTTTCGTCGATCAGGCCCCGACGGGCTGCCGAACGATTCGATGGACGATCGACCAGAAAATGGAGGCTCGCAGCGGCGGCCGACCAGCCCGCGGGCCCACGTCCCGGCCGAAATGAGCGCCGATTCGGCGATGCGTTGGCTGCAGTGGCATGGGGGAGACGAGTTCGCCGTGGTTTCGCACGGCGCGGTGATCGGCCGCCTCCGGCGGTTGGATCTGGTGACGGCGATCGCCAACGGCTGGGGGAGTTCCCCGATAGCCAGTCTGTTGCGCGGACGCGGGTAAGCGATTTCGCGTGTACCTGCGGCTGACGGTTGAACACCGCGAATGGGTGGGGCGCCGCGCGATAAAAAAAAGCCGCGGGCAGTTTGCCAGCGGCCTTTTGGGGGTGATGATCGATCGGGGTGGCTACCGAGCGCCGTCGGGCGGGCCGGGTGGGCTGGGTCGACGCGGCTGCCGAGGTTGGTTGGGGCCGAGTCGGTCGGAATCACGTCGATCCGGACCAGGTCCTCGGCGACTCACATCCAGCAGTTGATCGAGTTTCTTATCGATTGCGTTCAGTCGGCGTTCCAGACGATCGAGCCGTTGCGCCAGGTCGGCTGAGGGAGGTCCACCGAGTCCACGGCCAGCTCCACCAGCTGACCGACCAGGTCCGCCGGGAGCGTCGGGACCACCTCGGCCTGGCGGCCCTAAACGTCCGGGTCGACCAGGTCCTCCGGGGCCCATACCCAAACCAGGTCCGTCCGGGCCACCCGATCCGGGTCCCATTCGGCCCGCTCCTCTCGCACCAGGTCTCATCGCACCGGGTTGCATCGCACCGGATTCCATATCATCGGGTTCCATTTTACCTCGGCGGCGCGGCGGTGGACCGCCGGGAGGTGGGCCGCCGGCGCTGCGTCGGGCTTGGGGAGCTTTTGGCGGATCGGGTGGTAGAAGTTCAGGGCGGGAGATGCGGGGCTGGTCTTCCGCTTGGCTGCCGCGGACT
>JBGSLW010000287.1:0-4873 GCA_041740495.1 Pirellulaceae bacterium | reverse complement strand
CCGCCGCCGGCTCCAGCCACGAACAGAACGCTTGGCCCGCCGGTTCCACAAACCCGGCGCAACCGACCGCCAGCCACGCGACCAACAGGCCGCGGGCAAACCACAGCCCCTGGAGACTCGGGAGGTCCCGAAGTGGCAATTGGCGATGGAGGATCGAGGGGGACGGCACGACGGAATCCGAAATCCAAGTGGACGTAAACTTGTGGAAACTGCCGCGAATTTTACTGGGCTGCTCCATTTCTGTCAAAATACAATGGGCGGTGCAAGTCGACGGACATTCGGCTGGCGCGAACGCTCTTCGCTCGCCGGTTCCCGGTTACAATAAGCGCTACAGTTACCCTTGGAGAGACTTTGGATATCGACTCCCGCGGGAGATTGCCCGGATGGTGATTTTGTTGCATCGCCGTTGGATTTTGATCGTCGCCGCCAGCCTGCTGGCCGCCGGAATCCCGCGCGCTCTCCCGGGCCAGGTCACCCCGTTGCGGCCGCAGGACGCCGCTGGTGACGCGTGGATTCCGCTGTTCAACGGGAAGGACCTGGACGGGTGGACTCCCAAGATCCGCGGCCACGAGCTGGGTGACAACTTCGGCCAGACTTTTCGCGTCGAGGATGGACTCTTGAAGGTCCGCTACGACGCGTACGACGAGTTCCACGACCGATTTGGACATTTGTTCTACCAGACTCCGTATTCCGACTACGATTTGCGCGTCGAGTATCGGTTCGTCGGCGAGCAAGTCGCGGGAGGGCCGGGCTGGGCGGTGCGGAACAGCGGCGTGATGATCCACGGCCAGGATCCAAAGACGCTGAGCCAGGATCAGGAATTTCCTTGCTCGATCGAAGTCCAGTTGTTGGGCGGCGATGGCAGCCAACCCCGACCCAACGCCAATTTGTGCACGCCCGGAACGCACGTGGTGATGGGAGGCAAGTTGATCACCCAGCATTGCACCGACTCGACCTCAAAAACGTACGACGGTGAGCAGTGGGTCACTATCGAAATTGAAGTCCGCGGGAGCCAGGTGATTCGCCATCGGCTGGAGGACCGGGTCGTGCTGGAATACGAACAGCCGCAGCTCGATCCGGGCGACGAATTCGCCCAGAAACTGTTGGCCGATGGCCGGGATCGATTGCTTGCAAGCGGTTCGATCTCGCTGCAATCGGAGAGCCATCCGATCGATTTTCGCCGGGTCGAGATTCGTTTGCGGTCAGAAAAATGAACCGATTGTTGCTGGTCAGCAGTTCCCGTGCTCACGGTACCGGTTATCTCGAGCACTGCCGGGAAGCGATCGCCCAACATTTTGCCGGGATCGATTCGCTGTTGTTCGTCCCGTATGCGTTGCGGAACCACGAGGCTTATTCCGCGACGGTGCAGGCGGCGTTCGCCCCGCTACAGATCCAGGTCGAATCGTTGCATCGCGCGGCGGATCCGCGCAAGGCCGTCCGCGCCGCCCAAGGCTTGTTCGTCGGCGGCGGCAACTCATTCCGCCTGCTCAAGGCGATGTACGACCTGCAGTTGCTGCCGTGCATTTGGGAGCGAGTCCGCGGGGGAGAACTCCGCTACATGGGCTCGAGCGCCGGCACGAATCTGGCTTGCCCCACGATTCGTACGACCAATGACATGCCGATCGTCGAACCCCCTTCGCTCGCCGCGTTGGGGCTGATTCCCTTCCAGATCAATCCGCATTATCTCGACGCCGATCCGGCGTCGACGCACCAGGGGGAAACGCGCGAACAACGGCTCCAGGAATACTTGGAAGAGAACGACGTGCCGGTGCTAGGTCTCCGGGAAATTTCCTGGTTGACGATTCACGGTTCGACGATCCGGCTGGATGGTCCCGCTCCGGCTCGGCTCTTTCGTCCAGGCCACTCCGCCTGCGAACTCCCCACCGGCAGCGATCTCTCGACCCTCTGCGGCTGACGACCCTCCAGAGTGGCGCGACGCTCCGCGTCGCGCGCTCTACTCCGCGTCACAATCCCTCGAGCAGGCATTGGTCCAATCCCATTTCCCACACCTCCGCTTTTGTGGGACAATGCACCACTGGATGGTCGGTCGATGTCCCGGGAGAAGAATAACATGAACCGTAGGTGTTTCCCCAAGAGTTTGAATTCCGATCGGTTGTTGTGGGGAGTTGTCGGGATCCTGGCCGCTTGTGTTCCGCTGGGTGCACAGACTCCCGACATACCGGAGCAATACGGACCTGTCGTTGAGCGGATTATTGCCGCGGGTCGGCAATCGGAGGACGCGTACCTCAAGCTCCAGGAACTGTGCGACGATATCGGGCATCGGCTTTCGGGAAGTCCGGGATTGGAGCAAGCGATCGAATGGGCCCAGGCCCGCTTCCGGGCTGAGGGGCAGGAAAACGTCCGCGCCGACCAGGTCATGGTCCGCAAATGGGTGCGGGGGAACGAATCGTGCGAGATGCTGCAGCCGCGGCGGCTCGCGATCGGGATGTTGGGACTGGGCGGTTCGGTGGGGACCGGTCCCGAAGGGGTCACCGCTCCGGTCGTCGTCGTCGACTCGAAGGAGGCGCTCGACGCGCTGCCCGACGAACAAGTGCAAGGTCGGATTGTCGTGTTTAATTTTCCCATGGCGGCTTATTCCGCCGAACGCGGCTCAGGCTACGGATCCGCGGTTCAATATCGAAGCAACGGCGCGAAGTGGGCCTCAGAGCGGGGAGGGGTCGCAGCTCTGGTTCGCTCCGTCACCGCGTATTCGCTCGATTCACCCCACACCGGCGCGATGCGATACGGTGGAGCCGACCCCCGCATTCCGAACGCCGCGATCACGATCGAAGGGGCCACGCTCCTGGCCCGACTACAGAAGCGAGGCATCACGCCAGTCGTCCAATTGACGATGGAGGCGGAGGATCACGGCGAAGTCCCGTCGGCCAACGTCTTAGCCGAAATCGTTGGCCGGGAACACCCGGAGGAGATTGTCGTCATCGGCGGACACCTCGACTCGTGGGATGTCGGAACGGGGGCGCAAGATGACGGCGCGGGCTGCGTCGCGGCGATGGAAGCCCTGCGCTTGTTGCGGCAGCTCGAACTTCGCCCCCGCCGGACGATTCGCGTCGTCCTGTGGACCAACGAAGAAAACGGGTTGGCCGGCGCCACCTCCTACCTGGCCCAGCATCAAAACGAAGTCCATGTGGCGGGGATCGAATCGGATTCGGGAGGATTCGCGCCCGAGGGACTTTCTTTAGAAATGCAGGACGAAGGCCAACAAGAATTGGCCGTCCAGCAACTCGGTCCAATCCTGGAACTCCTACGGCCCGTCGGCGCCACCCGCGCCCAACCGGGGGGTTCGGGAGCCGATGTCGGCCAGCTCAAGACATTGGGAACTGCCTGTCTCGGCCTCAACGTCGATGGCAGGTTGTATTTCAACACCCACCACACATCGGCGGATACCGTCGATAAGGTCGATCCGAAACAGTTGGCCGACTGCGCGATCACGTTGGCTGTCGCCGCCTATGTGATTGCCGACCTCCCCCACCGGCTGGGTCACAAATAGTGTACATTTGTACACATAGCCGTCTATCGCCGCTCCGCGGCTTTATGGTTTTTTTGGCTTCTCCACTGCGGGCTCGCGCCCGCAGCTAACAGGCTGCCGTCGCTCCGCGACTATCTCGCGCACTTGGCTATCTCGCGCACTTTGCGTCTCCCCTCTGGACTCCGTCCATCGACCAAGCGTTAGAATACTCAGGCCGAGCGCGTTCGGCCGTGGAACGGCCGGAGCACCTAGCTGCAGGCGCGAGCCCGCTGAGCGAACAGGCTGCCGTCGCTCCGCGACTATCTCGCGCACTTGGCTATCTCGCGCACTTGGCGTCTCCCCTCTGGACTCCGTCCATCGACCAAGCGTTAGAATACTCAGGCCGAGCGCATTCGGCCGTGGAACGGCCGGAGCACCTAGCTGCGGGCGCGAGCCTGCAGAGATGACGCCTCAAAAAAAAACGTCTTCAGCCGCGGAGCGGCGACAGAATTCGCCGCACGACAATGAGCAGTTTCACGCAGTTACATTACCACGTCGTCTTCGGCACGAAATATCGCAAACGAACTCTCTCCCATATCATTCGCGAGCGGATGTTCGAGTACATCGGCGGAATCGTGCGCGGCAACAAGGGACATCTGCTGGAAATCAATGGAGTCGACGATCATATCCATCTCCTGGCGCGGTTGTCCCCGACGTTGGCAGTCGCCGACGTGATCCGCGATATCAAAGCCAACTCGTCGCGCTGGCTCAATGAGAATCTTACTCCCGTTGCTACCTTCGAGTGGCAGAAGGGATACGGCGCCTTCACCGTGAGTCATTCCCAAGTCGACCTGGTCCGCCGTTATATCCAGAATCAGCCCGAACATCATCGGCGCAAGACCTTTCAAGAGGAGTATCTGGAGCTTCTGCAACGACATGGCATTGCGTACGAACTCAAATATGTGTTCGAGGATGAGCACCACGGGTAAGAGCTGGCGCCGCTCCGCGGCTCGATCGATTTTGTAATGGCCTCGTCTGCGGGCTCACGCCCGCAGCTACCTAACGCCGCTCCGCGGCTCGATCGATTTTGTAATGGCCTCGTCTGCGGGCTCACGCCCGCAGCTACCGACTGGCGCCGCTCCGCGGCTCGATCGATTTTGTAATGGCTCGTCTGCGGGCTCACGCCCGCAGCTACCGACTAACGCCGCTCCGCGGCTCGATCGATTTTGTTATGGGCTCGTCTGCGGGCTCACGCCCGCAGCTACCGACTAACGCCGCTCCGCGGCTCGATCGATTTTGTTATGGGCTCGTCTGCGGGCTCACGCCCGCAGCTACCGACTAACGCCGCTCCGCGGCTCTCCGCTACCGGCTAACGCCGCTCCGCGGCGTTCATGTTGGCCACACTAA
>JBGSLW010000286.1:0-23263 GCA_041740495.1 Pirellulaceae bacterium | reverse complement strand
GCCAAGCCGGAGGCGCCGGCTTTGCGTTTGCTGTTCAGCGCGGAGCCGGCGCCTCCGGCTTGGCGTTAAACGAGATGGTGGAAAGATGGAGCAAGAAAACTGCACGACCTCTTTGTGAAGGCACGCGGCGCCAGTTTCGACGTACACGAATTGTGTAGAAACCAGTGCGTAGCGGGGAGAGGAAAACCGAAGAGGCTCTCAATCGCGTGAGGTTCCGGTCGAGACGATCACCTCGGCGGGCCGCACGACTCGATCGTACAGTGTGAAGCCGACGCGGGCTTCATAGGCGATGTGGTTGGCAGGAATTTCGGGGTGGGCTTGCATCTGAATGGCCGAATGCAATGCCGGGTCGAAGACCGTTCCCGGCGTCGCGTCGATCCGCCGACAACCGTGCTTTTCCAGGACGGACGCGAGTTGCGATTCGACCATGCGGAGGCCGTTGACGAGCCCCGCGCTGCCTGGGTTGTCGGCAGCCGTTTGATCCGCAGCCTGGAGTGCTCGACTGAGATTGTCGGCGACATCCACCAGGTCTTGTACCAACGGCATGTTGGCGTATTTGAGTTGATCTTCGAAATCCCGCCGCAAGCGGCGGCGGGCGTTTTCGGATTCCGCCTGGGCTCGCAAGACGCGCGCTTCCGCCTCTTGCAACTGCAGGGCGTATCGTTGTTGCAAGGCGTCGACCCCCTCCACGGCGCCGACGGAATCGGCTGGCGAGGCGCCGGCGGCCTGCGCGGCGGCTTCGAGTTCGCTGGCATCCTCCGCGTTCCACAACTCAGTTGGGTTGGCGTTCGAAGGACGATGGGGAGGTTGATCGGCGCTAGGTTTCTGTATTCCCATGGCTTTCCCGCGAGAAATACTCCTTGATCTTCTCGATGAACGATTTGCGTTGCGGTGAGACGTCGGTTTGTTCGCATTCCGCCAATTCCCGGAGGATCTTCTCTTGGCGGGAGCTCAACTTTTTCGGCGTTTCAATAAACGTTTGCACCAGGAGGTCACCGGAGCGGCCGCCTTGAGGGTTGGGCATTCCCAGTCCGCGCATCCGATAGACTTCGCCCGACTGCGATCCCGCGGGGAGCGTCAATGTCTTGCGCCCCACCAACGTGGGGACGTCGATTTCCGCACCCAAGGCGGCTTGGCTGAACGTGATCGGAAATTGCAGAATCAAGTTTTGTCCATCGCGATGAAATAACTTGTGGTTGCGGACCGCGATGAAGCAATAGCAATCGCCGCTGGGGCCCCCTTCCAGACTCGGTTCCCCCTCGCCGCTCAGTCGCACGCGCATGCCGTCATCGACGCCGGCCGGGATCGCGACTTCCAGTTCCACTTGCTCGGCGAGAGTCCCCGAACCCTTGCACCGTTGGCACGGATCGGTGATCACCTGTCCGGAACCGCGGCAGCGCCCGCAGGCGGTCTGCACGCGAAGGATTCCGGCGGACTGCAACAAATGCCCGCGTCCGCCGCATTGCGGGCAGGTTTGCGGACGACTATTCGGCTGGCTGCCGCTCCCCTGGCATTCTTCGCAGAGTCGCCGTCGCGGGAAAGCCACCGTCTTTTTTACACCCGCAAACGCCTCCTCGAGCGTCAACGTGACGTCGACGCGAATGTCGGCGCCGCGCCGGGCCCTCTGCCGTTGACCGCCGCCGAAGAACCCCTCGAACATCGATCCGCCGAACAGTCCGCTGAACGCTTCGAAAATGTCTTCCGCCGAAGCGTGATGGCCGTTTTCAACCCCGGCGTGCCCGAATCGATCATAGCGACTGCGTTTGGCCGAATCCCCCAGGACTTCGTACGCCTCGGCGCACTCCTTGAATTTTTTCGCGGCGTGTTCATCGCCCGGGTTGCTATCCGGGTGAAAACGGACCGCCAATTTCCGGTACGCCTTGGCGACGTCGCGATCGGAGGCATCGCGGGCCACTTCCAGAACTTCGTAATAGCATCGCTTGGTGCTCATGGCGACCGGTGTCATTCGCGGTGGCGAAACGGTTCACGTGCAGCCGGCCGAATCAAAAACGGGCTACCCACCTTGGACAGCCCGACGTCATCGATCGCAACACTGGCTTGGGGCAAACACAGCGCCCGGCGGGGAGGGAGGGCCTTCCCGCCGAGCAACCGAATTGGCTTACGAAATCGCGCCTTCGACGCGAGCCCGTTTCTTGTCGGATTCATCGAACGTGGAAACCATCGCATCGGTCGTCAGCAACAACCCCGCGATGCTGGCGGCGTTCGCCAGAGCGGTGCGGACCACCTTGACCGGATCGATGATTCCAGCCTTGACCATATCGACGTAATCGCCGGAATTGGCGTCGTAGCCGTAGTTGCCACCCTTTTGCAGGATGTTGTCGGCGACGACCGAGCCGTCGATTCCGCCGTTATCAGCGATCTGTCGGACTGGAGATTCCAACGCGTTGAAGACGATTTCGACCCCGACTTTTTCGTCGCCTTTCGCACTCGAGCGCACGCTTTCCAACGCCTCGCGGCATCGCAGCAAGGCGACCCCACCACCCGGAAGGATCCCCTCTTCGATCGCAGCCCGCGTGGCGTGCAAGGCATCTTCGACCCGAGCCTTCTTTTGCTTCATGTCGGCTTCGGTCTCGGCGCCGACGCTGATCACCGCCACGCCCCCGGCCAACTTGGCCAAACGCTCTTGCAACTTTTCCTTGTCGTACTCGCTATCGGTTTGGTCGATCTGGCGGCGAATCTGATCGATCCGAGACTCGACATCCTTCCGGCTGCCGGCCCCTTCCACGATCGTCGTGTCGTTCTTATCCACCGTGATCTTTTTCGCACGACCCAGTTGCGACAGCGTGAGCTTCTCCAACTGCAAACCCAAGTCATCGCTGACAAAGGTCCCGCCGGTCAACGTCGCGATATCGCCCAACATCGCCTTGCGGCGGTCGCCAAAGCCCGGGGCCTTGACTGCGCAAACGTTGATCGTCCCCCGCAACTTGTTCACGACCAACAGCGTCAAGGCCTCCGCGTCGACGTCCTCGGCGATGATCAACAACGGCTTGCCGCTCTGGCCGACTTGTTCCAGAATCGGGACCAGGTCGCGAATGTTGCTGATTTTCTTTTCGTAAATCAGCACGTACGCGTCGTTCATCTCGCATTCCATCTCGGCCGGTCGGTTGATGAAATACGGGGAGATGTACACCTTGTCGAATTGCATGCCGTCGACGTATTCGACCGTCGTCTCGGTGCTGCGGCCTTCTTCGATCGTGATCACCCCGTCCTGGCCGACGCGATGCAACGCCTCCGCCAGCAACTCGCCGATGAAACGGTCGTTGTTGGCGCTGATCGCCCCCACACTCGCGACCTCTTCCTTCTTGGAAACCGGCTTGGCCATCGAGCGAAGCTGCTCGACCACGGCGTCGACCGCTTTGTCAATCCCGCGGCGCACCGCCGTGGGATTGCAGCCGGAAACGATGCCGCGGATTCCGTCCCGAAAGATCGCCCGCGCCAGGATCGTCGCGGTGGTCGTTCCATCCCCCGCCAGGTCCGAAGTCTTCTGGGCGACCTCCACGACCAATTTGGCGCCCATATTCTCGAACCGGTCTTCCAATTCGATTTCCTTGGCGACCGTCACGCCGTCCTTCGTGACCGTCGGTCCGCCGAAGGACTTGTTGATGATCACATTGCGCCCCGTCGGACCCATCGTGATCGCCACGGCGTTGGCCAACTTATCGATGCCGCTGAGCATCCGTTGCCGAGCCAAATCGTCAAAAAGCAATTGTCTTGCCACGTTCAGTTCCTTGCTGCAGGAGGTGTCAGGTAAGAGTCCAAGCGCTCAGTTCGAAACCTTGGCCAGGATATCGCTCTCGCGAAGGATCTTGATCTCGTCGCCGTCGACTTCGATTTCGGTCCCGCCGTATTTGCCAAAAATGACCTCGTCGCCCACCGCAACCGACAGGCTGCCGCGATTGCCGTTGTCCAACAACTTGCCTGGACCGACGGCGATGACCGTCCCGCGTTGCGGCTTTTCCTTGGCGTTGTCCGGCAGCACAATCCCGCCCGCGGTGGTCTCTTCGGCTTCCATCGGCTCCACAACCACACGGTCATCCAGCGGACGAATCTTGATTTTAGGCATTGTTGATTTCCTTCGAGTTTGAAGTTGACTTTGAGGGTGAATTTAAGTTGAAAAGCGTGCGATCAATTTGGTTCGACAAGCAATATTTCAGGCCGCGCCGCCAGACCGTTTCCGGCAGCGGCGCCGCCCGGCGACTTACATCATTCCCGGCATGCCGCCCATGCCGCCCATGCCGCCCATGCCACCCATGCCACCCATGCCACCCATGTCGTGGTCGTGGTGATGGTGGTGGTCGCCTCCGGGTTCTTCGGCTTTGGGAATTTCGGTGACCAGCGATTCGGTCGACAGCAGCAACGCGGCGACGCTGGCGGCATTCTGCAAAGCGGTTTTGACCACCTTCGCTGGATCAATCACGCCAGCTTCGACCAGGTCGCAATACTTGCCGGTGTCGGCATTGAAGCCTTCGGTCTTGCCTTTGAGTTGGCGGACCCGATTGACGACGACGGCGCCGTCGTGGCCGGCATTGTTGGCGATATGTCGCAGCGGATACTCCAGGACGTCGCGGATGATCTTGATCCCCTGAATCTCATCCCCTTCGGCAGAGACCTTATCGAGCGACTTTTCGGCGCGGAGCAGGGCAACACCCCCACCGGGGACGATCCCTTCATCCAAGGCGGCCGCGGTGGCCGACTTGGCGTCTTCCATCAAGTCCTTCCGTTCCTTCATTTCGGTTTCGGTCGCGCCGCCCACGTTGATTTGGGCCACGCCGCCCGCCAACTTGGCGAGTCGTTCCTGCAGTTTTTCACGATCGTAGTCGCTGTCGGTATTCTCGATTTCGTTGCGAATTTGCTCGCCGCGGGCGGCAATCGCATCTTTCGACCCGGCGCCGCCGACGATCACTGTTTCGTCCGACGTAATTCGAACTTTCTTGGCTCGGCCCAACTCCGGCAGTTTGACGTTTTCCAGCTCGATTCCGAGATCTTTGAAGATCGCCTGGCCGCCGGTCAGCACGGCGATATCGCCCAAAATCGCCTTGCGACGATCGCCGTAACCCGGCGCTTTCACCGCCGCGACTTGCAGAATGCCGCGGAGCTTATTGACCACGAGGGTCGCCAACGCCTCGCCTTCGATATCTTCGGCGACGATCAACAACGGCTTCTTGGACTTGCTGATCGCCTCGAGCAACGGAATCAGCGGCTTGTTGGACGAGATTTTCTCTTCGAACAACAGGATGTAACAGTTGTCGAACTCGACCGTCACGTCGTCCTGGTTCGTGACGAAATGCGGGGAAAGGAACCCGCGATCGAACTGCATCCCTTCGACGACTTCGACCGTCGTTTCGTTGGTCCGCCCCTCTTCGATCGTGATCACGCCATCTTTGCCGACTTTCAAAAATGCATCGGCCAAGACGCCGCCGATCGAAGCGTCGTTATTGGCGGCGATCGACGCCACTTGTTGAATTTCCTTTTTGCTCTTGTCGTTGATCGGCTTGGCCATCTTATCGATTTCGGCGGTGACAATTTCCACCGCCTTCGCGATCCCGCGATTCATCGCCATCGGATCAAAGCCAGCGGCAATCCGCTTGAGACCTTCGCGGAAAATCGCCTCCGCCAAGACCGTGGCGGTGGTGGTGCCATCCCCCGCGACGTCGTTGGTCTTGCTGGCAGCTTCTTTAACCAGCTGAACGCCGAGGTTCTCGAAGGGATCATCCAGCTCGATATCCTCAGCGACGGTGACCCCGTCCTTGGTAATCTTGGGAGACCCCCAGCCTTTGTCCAATATCGCGTTGCGACCGCGAGGCCCCAACGTGCTGCGGACCGCCTTGGCCAATTTGGAAACGCCCGCCAACAGAGGCTTGCGAGCGTCTTCGTCAAACACAATTTGTTTTGCCACTTTGTTCGCTCCGAAAGACCAGATGTGGAAAAGGATGCAAATCGGTTCGGTCCGAACCGCGATCCTTGGCAGCACGACTTGTTGATTTAAGCAAGGTAGCAAGCGTTGTGCCAAACCTGCCGAATCCTGGCGCAATTCGCCATAGTTTCGGCAAATCACGCCAATTCTCTCGTAGCTTTCCACCGACCATTCAGAGTCCACTCGCCGGCCGGTGTCAGATTGTCAGCCAAATTCGGCTTGGGTCGATTCGGGAGCCCACACAACAATCAAAAGGCCCAGGACATACACCACTGCCATGGTCGAGCAAGCTTGGGGATAACCTCCTGAGAACGCACTGAGTATTTCCCCGGTCTGAAGTGCGCCGACCGCGGCGAATATCCTCCCGAAGTTGTAACAAAAACCCTGGCCCGTCGCTCGGATCTTCGTCGGAAACAACTCGGGCAAGTAAACCGGGAGCCAGCCGTAGAACGAGGCGCTGACCCCGCCCATCAACGCAGCGGTCGCCAGAAACCACGGCGAGAATTCCCGGTTGGTCAAATAGAACAGCCACACCGACGCCAGCGACGCCAGGCATAAAAGGGCGTAGGAGCGTCTCCGCCCTAGCCATCCGGCCAACAGTGCCCCCAAGAACGTCCCCACGACGGCCCCCAACGCCGAAGCAACTTGGGTGTACGACTTGACCGTTCGTACCCCCTGAGCGATTTGATCCCCCCATATCGGGGCCCATTGCACCGCAGCCCATGTTCCGATCAATGGAACTCCTGCCAACGACGCGCCCAGGATCATCCGACCCAGCAGGCGGCGGGACTCTTGACCGGTCGTAGTTCGGCCTAGAAACCTGGCCGCCGGCGCCAAAAATCCAATGGCCAACAGGCTAAACGCCACAAGACTCCCCGCCGCGCGCCACACCCAGCCGAGCGGCAAGCTCCACAACAGCAACAAGACGGCGCCGCCGCCCCCGCCCAACAGAACTCCCCAGAGATCGCTAGTCGCCCAAGCCTTCGTCTCACCGCGAGCCCGCTCGGCTTCCCAAGCCTGCGACTCCCGCACAAAAAACCGAATCCCCAATGTCACCAGCGCCGGCAACACGCCGCAAACCATCAGCAGACGCCAGGAGACCCATTGCTCCGACAAACCCCAGCCGCTGAGCGTCGCCCGGATCGAATCCAAGCCCAAACTTAGCCAGGCGACCAGTGCGAATCCAACGTTGGCGGACGTCCCCACAAGTCCAGCCAAGACAACCCGCGAGCGCCCCCGCCAAACCTCCATCACCAGCGCCACGCCCAACGCCCATTCCCCCCCCATCCCCAACGCGGCGACAAACCGCACAACGACGATGTGCCAAGGCGCCAACGCAAACGCACCAGCGCCGCTGACCAACGCATACACCAAAATGCTGAGCGTCAACGCCCGGACGCGGCCGAATCGATCGCCTAGCCAACCGAACAAGACTCCCCCGGTCGCCGCCCCCAACAGGAAGGCCGCGATCGCCAAGGAATTCCATTGGCCGACCAGCCCCTCCAGGTCGGTGCTTGGGGCCCCAGCATCTACTAGCAAGTTGTGCAATGCCGGCCGCGCCACGACCGGGAACAACCCCATCTCGAAGCCGTCGAACATCCAGCCCAACATGGCAGCCGCCAGCGCCATGATCCGATCGCGGCGACGAGAATTTTTGTCTGTCACGCGGCTCAATCTCCCCGTTGATTTCTGTGGCATTTTACCCTGCCGAAAATGACTCGCGACCCCGGCACAATTCCCGAAATCATCGGCCGCTAGCGGAATACTGAAAGCACAATATTTTGTGTTGACTTCTTCATCGACCACGATATATTGGTGCCCACCCCTGATTTTGGCCGATGACAAAGGCATCGTCAGCCGGCTGAAATTTACGGGGTTCGCTGCCCCCCCTTCAGGACTCGGATCAGCCTCGGCTGGTCGGAAAAAACAGGGAGGACGCGACCAAAGGAGTCACGTGGGAGTTTTCTAATGCAAAGGCATGGATGGCCTGGGGGCTGCCCTGTCGCTATTGGGCTCTCATGTGGGCTCTCAAGATTGTTCTTTCCAGGGAAGTTCTTTTCAGGAGATGGAGCCAATGCTTGAATCGACGATCACCAGCCTGTTGATCACCAAACGCGACGGTCGCATCGTTTCGTTTGATCGCGAATTGATTTCGCGAGCGATCCAAAAGGCCTTTCTGGCGGACCTCGGCCTGGGAATGCTCGATCAACTCGATCCCGACCTGAAGCAACAGATCGAAGAGATGGTCGACCACGTGATCGCGGATCTCCCTCAAGACAGCGGAGCAGCGGGGGGGGTTGGCGTCGAGCAAATCCAGGACGCCGTCGAGCGCGAACTGATGCGTCAACAGCATTTTTCAGTCGCGCGGCGCTACATCCTCTACCGGGAAGAACACAATCGGATCCGGCAATTGCGGGCCGACGAGCGGATGGAGTCCAGCGAGCCATTCCCGCGGATCATGGTTCAACGCGGCGACGCCGTCGAACACCTCGATTTCGAACGGTTGCGCGGTCAAATCGATAGCGCTTGCCGCGGCCTGGACAACGTTTGCTCCAGCCAAGAATTGTTCTCCGACATCGAGCGGCAGTTCTATGATCGCATCACGCCGAATGAAATCGCGAAAGCCATGGTCTTGGCCGCGCGGATGCGAATCGAAGCCGATCCGGCCTACGATACGGTCGCGGGCCGCTTGGTTTTGAACATCGTCTACCGCGAGTCGTTAGGGGAAGCGGCCAGCGGCGCGCGACTGGAACAACTCTATCGCCAGAAATTCGCGGAGTTCGTCGAGATCGGAATCCGGGCCGGGCGGCTGACCGACGCCCTGCGGCAGTTCGACTTGCATCGGTTGGCTGAGGCCGTGGTCCCCGCCCGCGATTCCTTGTTCCCCTACTTGGGGTTGCAGACCATCTACGACCGCTACCTGTTGCACATCGACGATCGACGCATCGAAGCCCCCCAGTATTTCTGGATGCGGGTGGCGATGGGTTTGGCCCTGGGTGAATCGACGCGGCGGGACGAGCGGGCGATCGAGTTCTACCATTTGCTGTCGACCATGCGGTTCACGTCGGCCACGCCGACCTTGTTCAACTCCGGAACGTGCCATCCGCAGCTGAGTTCCTGCTATCTCAGCACGGTCGAGGACGATTTGGAGCACATCTTCAAAGTCATTTCGGACAACGCGCGGCTCTCGAAGTGGGCGGGCGGGTTGGGGAATGATTGGACGAACATCCGCGCCACCAACGCCCATATCAAGGGGACCAACGGCAAGAGCCAAGGGGTGATCCCGTTCCTGAAAGTGGTCAGCGACACCGCGGTGGCCGTGAACCAAGGGGGAAAACGAAAAGGCGCGGTCTGCTCGTATCTGGAGACTTGGCACGCCGACATCGAAGAGTTTCTCGATTTGCGGCGCAACACCGGCGACGACCGACGACGCACGCACGATATGCACACCGCCAATTGGATCCCCGATCTGTTCATGAATCGCGTCGAACAGGATGGGCCCTGGACGCTGTTCACCCCCGATTCCGTGCCGGACCTGCACGACCTGGTCGGCCGAGCCTTCGAAAATCGTTACCAGCACTACGAACGTCTGGCCGCCGACGGGCAGATCCCGCTGGCCCGCACGATTTCTGCTCGGGATCTCTGGCGGAAAATGCTGACGCGTGTGTTCGAGACCGGCCACCCCTGGATTACGTTCAAGGACCCCTCGAACGTCCGCTCGCCGCAAGACCACGCCGGCGTGGTGCACAGCAGCAACCTCTGCACCGAAATCCTGCTCAACACATCGCGCGATGAAACCGCCGTGTGCAACTTGGGCTCGATCAATCTCGCAGCGCATATCGTCAACGGGGAACTCGATCTGCCCCTCCTGCAAGAGACGGTCCAGACCGCCATCCGGATGCTGGATAATGTGATCGACATCAACTACTACCCGACCGCCGAGTCCCGCAATTCGAACTTGCGGCACCGCCCGATCGGCCTGGGATTGATGGGGTTCCAGGACGCACTGGCAGCCAGTGGTATCGGCTACGCCAGCCCGGAAGCGGTCGAGTTCGCCGATCGCAGCATGGAGGCGATTTCCTACTACGCGATCCTGGCCAGCGCCAGCTTGGCCCAAGAACGCGGCGTCTATCCCTCCTATCGCGGCTCGAAATGGGATCGCGGGCTCCTCCCGATCGACACCATCGATCTGCTGGAACAGGAACGAGGCGTCCCGGTGGAAATGGACCGCAGCACCACGCTGGATTGGTCGACCGTCCGCCAGGCGGTGGCCGCACACGGAATGCGCAACAGCAACGTGATGGCGATCGCCCCGACCGCGACAATCTCCACGATCATCGGCGTGACGCAGTCGATCGAACCGATGTACAAACATTTGTTCGTCAAGAGCAACCTCTCGGGGGACTTCGTTCAGGTCAACGTCGTCCTGGTCGAAGAACTGAAGAAACGCGGGTTGTGGAACGCGAACATGCTGGAAAAGCTCAAGTACTACGATGGGACGCTGGGCGAAATCGATGAACTGCCGGACGACATCAAGCAGCGATTCGCCACCGCTTTCGAAATCGAACCGAAATGGTTGATCGAATGCGCCAGCCGGCGGCAGAAATGGATCGACATGGGGCAGTCGCTCAACCTGTACATCAGCACACCCAATGGGCGGGCGCTGGACGAAATGTACCGCCTCGCTTGGCGGAAGGGCCTCAAGACGACCTACTACCTCCGCTCGCTCAGCGCGACGCAAGTCGAAAAGTCGACCGTCGACATCAACAAGTTCGGCGTTCAGCCCCGCTGGATGAAGAACAAAAGCGCTTCCGCTGAAATCACCGTCGTCCGCGAAGAAGCCGCTCCCAAAGCCTGCAGCTTGAACGATCCCGATTGCGAGGCCTGCCAATGATGCCCCGCCAATGAGGCCCGCCTATGATGTCTGCCAATGATGCCTGCCAATGATGTCTGCCCCTAAGCGCAACCCATTTCCCTCTCCCCCGCTTCGGGGGAGAGGGCAGGGCGAGGGGGCTCCGCCGACTCTTCAAAAAGGTGAGGCGGCTCCTCCGACACGACAACGAGGCTTGGGACCGAATCAGGCTCCACAACGCAGTTCGGCCACCAATCCATGTTCAAGTCAACCACGGACTTTTCCTTACGTTATTGCATCCCCTTGAAAGGAATCCCCCCATGGCGATCGATACTCGAGTCTCTCCGCAACTGGCCGGCAACAATTCGCGGATCGACGTCCGGGAAAAGCGGCTGATCAACTGCCACCAGGTCGACGTCAACCAGCTTATGCCGCTCAAGTACAAATGGGCTTGGGAGCACTACATCAACGGCTGCAACAACCATTGGATGCCCACCGAAGTCCCCATGAACAAGGACATCGAAATCTGGCGGTCCGGTACCCTCACGCCGGACGAGCGCACCGTGATCATGCGGAACCTGGGTTTCTTTTCCACGGCCGAAAGCCTCGTGGGCAATAACCTGGTCTTGGCGATTTTCAAGCACGTGACGAACGCCGAATGTCGGCAATACCTGTTGCGGCAAGCCTTCGAGGAAGCGGTTCACACCCACACGTTCGTGTACATAGTCGAAAGCCTCGGGCTGAACGACGGCGAAGTGTTCAACATGTACCGCGAAGTCCCCTCGATATCGCGGAAGGACCAATTCGAAATGGAGCTGACGCGCGAAGTCCTCGACTCCGAATTCACCACCGAGACGTTCGAGGGAGCCCAGGCCTTCTTGAAAAATTTGATCGGGTACTACCTGATCATGGAAGGGATCTTCTTCTACACGGGTTTCGTGATGATTCTTTCCTTCCACCGCCGCAACTTGATGAAGGGGATCGGCGAACAGTTTCAGTACATTCTCCGTGACGAATCGATCCATTTGAATTTCGGGATCGACCTGATCAACGGGATCAAATCCGAGAATCCTGAACTGTGGACGCCGCAGTTCAAACAACAAATGGTCGATCGAGTTCGCGAGTCGGTCGAGCTGGAAATTGCCTACGCCAAGGACTGCCTCCCCAATGGCGTGCTCGGGCTGAACGCAGCCCTGTTCCGCGACTACGTCCAGCACATCGCCGACCGCCGGTTGGAACGGATCGGGCTGCCGACTCAATACAACAACACCAACCCTTTTCCCTGGATGTCCGAAACGATGGACTTGATGAAGGAAAAAAACTTCTTCGAAACCCGCGTCACCGAATACCAATCGGCCGCGGCCCTGGATTGGGACTAACGCCGTTTCGTCTTGATTGGCTTCGACGACATCTTGGCGCGGCATTCGCTTGCCCTGAACTTGACGATCCTCCGGATCAAGTCGTAGGGGATGGCCGAATCGAGTGGAAACTGAACTGATCGCCCGTTGTCGGAATAGCATGGTTCATCGCGTCGGCCGCGGCAATCAGTTCATCATGTGACGCGCCAACGTCGCCGTGCGTCACGTCCACGGACATGAGAATGCAACCGCCGGTAAATGTCCATTCAAGGTTTGCGGTCATTCGTGCTGACGAACGACCAAAATCACCCGGTTGCCGCCAACAGACTTTAATTTGAGGAAACGCCCGATCGGCAAGTCGGGTGCATTTTTTTGTTCGCTCATTCTTGAAACTGATGAAAGAACGAAACGTCAACATCATACGTTGTACGAGGTAGAAGACCAAACTCAAGCGATTCGAACAGACGCACAAGCGCCTCGCCGTCCACGAGTTCAATCGGTGGTGCCCCGTCTCTCCGAGCTTCGCGCTTTGCCTCAACAGTAAATGTTCCGGTCGTAATGACCAGCCCCTTGTCTGCACGGCCAACCATGGCCCCGCGAAAATCTCTGATTTGCGAAGGGGTAACTGACCCTGCATATCGTTTGCATTGAAACAGAACGTTGAAGCTTACAAATGCGTTGACCTGAAGTATCCCAATGCCGTCGATTCCGCCGTCGCCAGATTTTCCCGTAACGGTGACCTGTTGAAACCCAGACTCACGCAATAGATTCTGGCAAAGCCTTTCAAATCCAGACGGCGGTAGTCCGCGAAGCATCGTCAGTACTTCCAATATGTAATCGCCGGTAGGCGCAATTGCATCGTCTGTATCGTCTTCCGGCGTCTCGTCAGATTCTTCTCGCTGCTTTCGTTCGTCAACAAACGCTTTTTGGACAGACTTAAAAAGCGCACGCCAATCGTAGGAGTCTGGATCGAGTGAATTCCCTAGCTCAGTAAGCCGCCAAACACCGCGTTTCGATGAATCGAGAATTCCGCCCCGTGCCATATAAAGTCGAGCCCATTGGGCTTGATTGCGAACGCGTGACGACCCGCTGACAAGCTCGACGTTCTGTTCATTTTCCGTCAAGCCAAGCAGTTCAATACTGCGATCGATGACCTCAGAGGTGGTGCCAGATCCGCCGGTCTCCCGCAGAGCCTTCACGATCGGTGAAAAGAAGCGAGTAAACTCAGGGCCGAAAGCTATGGTCATCAAATTCCTTTAAGAGCGAACAATTATTATTCGGAAGTCGGCCTAATCCGGCCGGAGACGGGATGGATTCTAGCCGGTTGGGAAGACGGCTTCCACATTTTTCCGCGGTTTTCTTCACAGTATTGGGGACTGCACGAGATCCCCTCTTTCGGGTGGGTCTCAGGATCTACGGAAGTCGGCAAAATCCCATATTGAGGGGGTAGTGTACTTCTGTACAGTACCCTGGCGTTCTCGCCTCCGCACAACGGTTTTCGATGGTGCCGCTATGAATCGATGATGTCGCCATGAACTCGCCGTCCAAGCCCGAAAAATGCGTGAGACCCCCGGCGCATGAACGGATACCGTGTCGTCAGGCGGCTTGGCCCGATCGCGGCCAGGGGAGACTCGCGAGCGCCAGGCGGGCGAGGCGGCGCCAGTTTTTGAGATCGGTCGGATACCACTGCAGGGCGCGGATCATGCAGCGCCGGGCGTCGGCGACGCACCCGCGACTCAGGTACTGTTTGCCTGCGGAGGACCAACGCCGGGCCAATGCTTTGCGAAGCGCCGATGCGTGGCGGTGCGGCTGGGATTGGGCAACGAAGTGATACGTCGATTCGTACACCGCGGCCCAGCGGGCATGCGAGTCCGCATGCCGCCGGCTGAGGTTGATTTCGTCTTGGCGCGTTCGATCGCGGGCATTGACGTGGAAGACCACGGGATCGCCCGGCAGGTGGACCCAGGGGCCCTGGAGGGCGACCCGGCAGAACAAATCGGCATCCTCTGCGGTCCCCAGTTCGGCCGGCCATCCGCCGAGAGCGCGGACGGTTGCCGTGCGAAAAACGGAGCAGGACGCGATCCCCGCACCGTGCCGGAACATCCACAGGATCGGATCGTGCGCCAGCGGCCGGCAATCGGTCATCTGCCGTTCGGCGCCCGCGGGCTCGTAGCGCCGATCGGCCACCGCGGCGACCGCCTGGGGATGCCTTTGCAAATTTGCAACCGCCCGCGACAGGAAATCGACTGGCCAAAAATCATCGGAATCCAGGAAGGCGACGAAGTCCAAATCCTGGACTTGTTCCAGTCCGGCATTGCGGGCGCGGGCCGCGGTCGTATGCGGCAGACGCAAAACCGACCAGCGGAACCGCGGCGCACGCTTGGCCAGAAATGCCTGTGCGACATGGGCCGAACCATCGGTCGAGCCATCGTCGGCGATCACCAGGCAGTCGGGGGGCCCTGTTTGTGCGACGACGCGTTCCAGCGTGTGGGGCAAGATCTGCCGGCGGTTGTAAACCGGGATCACGACGCCAAGGGTCGGAGCTGCGGCCCGGTTCTCAAGCGTCGATTCGAGCGGCATGGATGGCAATTCGTGACGTTGCTGTCGGGGGACGATCCGGCCGCAGATACGAAAAGTGCTGGCGAGGGCTGCTGCTTGAGACCTCGGAGGAACGTCATAGCAATCCCAGGGAATCGTGGGAAGATCGATCTTTCGCTGCGGTAAGGCGATCGCTAGACTTCGGCCGCTTGTTGGCTGGAATCAGACTGCTGGCATCGTGCCGGCCGTCGGCCGAAATTTCTGGTGACTGGGTCTTCATGAAGCGTTCGCCCGAATTGACCGTCATTGTGTCGACGTTTGAGCGACCCGATCACTTGGCGCGCTGCCTGGCCTCGTTGGAGCGGCAGACGTTGCCGGCCGACCAATTCGAAATCGTGATTGCCGACGACGGCTCCCGCGATCGAACCTTCGAAATCGTATCCGAGTTCGCTGGGCGGTCTGCGATCCATTGCGACTTCGCGACGCATGTCCACGACGGTTATCGGAAGTCGAAAGCGCTCAACGCTGCGATCCGACGCGGCTCGGCTGCGTACCTCGTTCTGACCGACGGCGATTGCATTTTCCCGCCGGATCATCTGGCGCGGCACCTGGCGGCTCGGCGGCCCGGCGTCGTTCGAGCCGGAAATGCAGTTTATTTGAACGAGCGGAAATCGACGGCGATCGATGTCGCCGCGATCCGCTCGGGCGACTGGATGACTCGAGTGCCGCGAGGCCTGCCGCTACGACTCCAATCCCTGCGGTGGAAATCCTGGTGGTACGCGCGACGCAACCACCCGATCAAGCCCAAGCTGGTGGGGAACAACATCGGCGTGTGGCGAGACCAGTTGGAGGCGATCAACGGCTTCGACGAGCGTTTTCGTGGTTGGGGTTGCGAGGACGACGATCTGGGGCGGCGGCTGCGAGCCCACGGTGCACGCGTCGAATCGTTGCTGGGTTGGACGTTTGCCTACCACCTTTGGCATGCTTCGGATCCGACGGCGCCGCGCACCTGGAGAGAGGGGGCTAACGTCGAGTATTACCAGCGGGCGTTGGTCACCCGGCGGTGTCTGCAAGGTCTGCGGCCCCTACCGTTCGGCGAGTTGCGAATCCGCGTGCTGCACGATGGGTCGCGCGCGCCGCTGGCCAACTTGTTGGCCGCGATGTTCCGTCCGGCGAAATCCAATCCGCCCGAGCTGGAGATCTTGTTGTGGCCGCATGCCGATGGATTCTCCGGGGAGGCGGACGGCAACGTCTTGGTCGCCGACGCCTGGGCGGAAATTCCTGTCGAGGTCGAGCGACAGGCGGATGTCAAAATCTACATGCCGCGCTCGGCCGACTCGAGTCGACTTGGCAGCGCGGTTTCTCGCCAGGGAGTGCTGCCCCAAGTCCAAGGGATCTTGGCCCAAATTGCCGAGCACGCGGGTGTGGAAGTGGCAAACGCGCCGCTGCGACAAGTCGCTTGAGAATGTGCCAATCCCAATAGTCTCCAGGCCGTCCCTCCACCGAGACAGGCTGCGGCGGGGAGGAGGAAATGTGGCTGAATGTACAGAAGTGAGCTGGGCGGATAATTCTTCGACGGGTCGGGGGGAGGCAAACCTGCAGGGGTTTGTGGATAATAACCAAAGCATTTCGGCGGCAGTTGTTGCTTGTCGATGCTGTGGTTTCAAGGTGACTCCGTGACGAAGGAGATCTGCAGTGCAGAAAAAATTGACTCTGTGGGCGATGGCGGTGATTTTGGTCGGCGCGTGCGGGAGCGTGAGCTTCGCGCAAGACGCGCCAAAAGAAATGGAGCGATTCAAAAACGATGTGGGCGATTGGGATGCCGAGATCAAAACGTACGGCGACCCCAACGCCGAACCCGAAGTCAGCAAGGGATCCGAGCATGCCCATATGCTGGGTGGCATGTGGCTGGTCAGCCACTTCAAAGGGGAGATGATGGGGATGCCCTTCGAAGGTTGCGGCCAAGTCGGCTACAACGCGGGGTCGAAGAAGTACGTGGGGACTTGGATCGATTCGATGACCCCGACCGCGATGGCCACCGAAGGAACCTGGGACGAGAAGACGCAGACGATGACTCAAACAGGGACCGGCACGGATCCGACCGGAAACGAACAAAAGATGAAGATGACGACGGTCTACAACAAGGACGGCTCGCGACTGTTCACGATGTTCTTGGTGCTGCCAGACAAACAGGAAATGAAGATGATGGAGATCCGGTACACCAAGGCGAAAAAAGCGGCGGGCGCATCGGCGCCGGCGAAGTAGTTGGTGGATTCGCCAACCGGGTTTCGTGCTCGCGATCGTGCTCGCGATCGTGCTCGCGATCGAGGCGGGCGCGATGAAGGAAGAAGAGTACGAGTACGAGTACGAGTAGGAGTACGAGTAGGAGTAGGAGTGGGAGATACGAGGAAGTAGGACATAAAGTAGACGAGGGGCAACGCGCTGCCGGCGCCACGCGACCTCGAATCGATCAGCCGCTTGGCGCTGGCCTGCGGTTTCCGGACGTGTCGGGCGTCGAGAAACCGCAGGCTAGCGCCAGGCGGCTAATTTCTTGCAAATGTTGCGATGCGTGGCGGCGTTTGTGATCGCCGATTGCGTGGAATACAATGCGCGGCTTGCGTCGTGCCCATTCGGACAACAGGCGCCATGAACCAGCGAGCTGGTTTTCCGTGCCGGACACTCCCTTTTTCAACTCTGGAGCGTTTGCCTATGTCGTCGTTGCCTGTCTTGGAATTCATTCTTCGTAACTACACCAATTTCAATGCGCGGGTGACGCGGGATGCGGTGCTGGCGTACTGGAAACATCTGCAGGCGGACGGAAAGATGTTCTGGACGTTAGCGGGTGCGATGTCGTCTGCGCAACTGGGGATCACGCTGGCGCCGGCGATTCGGGAGGGGTTGGTCCACGGGATCTCCGCGACCGGTGCGAACCTGGAGGAATCGTTGTTTCGCCTGGTCGCGCACGACAGCTATCGCGACTTTCCGGAGTACCGGTACTTCAACAAGTCCGATGATACTCGGATCCTGAAGGATCGGATGCGGCGAGTCACCGACACCAGCATTCCGGAGGACGAGGCGTTTCGGGCGGTAGAAAAGTACCTGGTGCCGATGTGGGTTGCGGCCTCGCAGAAAAACGAGCGCCGATTCTGGCACCAGTACTTCTACGAGTTGGTACGGAAGCTGCCGGCCAAATTGCACGAAGGGGAAGCGGACGAGTCGTGGCTGCTGGCCGCCGCGCAAGCCGACTTGCCGATCGTCGTGCCGGGGTATGAGGATTCAACGTTCGGAAATATTTTCGCTTCGCACGTCAAGCTTGGGGAATGTTCGGCGTCGATCGCCAAGTCCGGCATCGAATATATGGCGGAGTTCTACGACCAATACGGCGTACTGTCGCGTGGCGCGGGGGTCGGCTTCTTTCAGATCGGCGGGGGGATCGCCGGCGATTTTCCGATTTGCGTCGTGCCGTCGATCAAGTACGACTTGCAGAAGAAGGTCAAACCGTGGGCGTACTTCTGCCAGATCTCTGATTCGACCACGTCGTATGGTTCGTACTCGGGGGCGACGCCCAATGAGAAGATTACATGGGACAAACTGACGGAAAAGACTCCGATGTTCGTCATCGAATCGGATGCGACGATCGTTGCACCGTTGATGCTGACGGCTTTGCTGGAGTGCCGCCGATATCCCAAAGACGCGAACAAGCTGATCGCGAAGCTCGGCGGAAGCGTAGCGTAGAACAGTTGTCCTCAACTGTTCGGCGCAATAGACGAGCATGCCAACCGAAAACCGCCGGAACCGCGAGGACTGCTTCCGCATACCGCGACCGAGGCCGAGACCGAGACGGTTGTTCGGCAATGGAGTCGTTCACGGGAGCAATTGAGGACAATTGCTCTACTCTGAAACCTGCAGAGGGGGGTTTAACGGGGCGGGACATTCGCTCGGCGGCGCGGGCATTCATCGAACCTTTGCGGTTTCTTAACGGGTTCTTAACGAACCGTCGGTTAATTTAGTGACGTGCTGCGCTATATCGCTCGCTGGGAGACGTTCTCGATATGCTGTATGAAGTTGTTTCTACCCATGCAGCGCACGGATTATTCAAAGGGCATACCGGATTCTGTCCCGTGGCGGTGACGCGCGAGACGCCCAAGGCAATCGTCAAGTTGATGGCGGACCTTGGCCGGCACCAGGTTTCGACTTGGAGTGAATCGCCCGAGTTCGCCCAGCGGGCGTCGTACCACCTACCGTTTTCGGTCGAGGGGCGACCGTACCACGTGGTGGCTCGGGCGGTGCACCAAGGGCGGAACGACGATGGCTCGGTGCGGTGGCTGCTGCATCAAGTGATCCTGGACAACGTCGGTTCGATATCGGGCGGCCCCGCCTGGCTGTTGGGCCAAGAAGCGGTCTGGCTGAGCCATTGGCAACTGAGCCCGCAGTATCTGGAGCCGCGAACGATCGAGAGCGAAATCGTCTCGCCGCGCGTCTGCGAGACCTGGCGGGAGGTGACCGGGGACGCGGGTTGGGCGGGGGTTGCGATCGAAGCGGCCCAAAAAGGGAAGACGTTCGCATTGATCGTCCCGCCGAACGCTCAACCGACGATGGTGAATCAGTTGTTGGCGGAGGCACAGTCGTTGTTGGATCCGAAGGTTCGATGGGAAATTCCGCTCGCGCAGTCGACCTGGATTCCGCCGAAGCTTGCGGCGCGGCGCTGGGCGGCGTATGCGACCGGCACGCAAGACGCGGTCACGGCAGCACGCCATTCTGACACGTTGCTGGTGGACATCTCGCGCAAACTCGGTCCGGCCGCGAATGTCTTCAGCGAGATTGCTCGGTCGGGCGATTGGGCTCGATTGGATTCGCACCGCCGTGGGACGCCGGGGGGCGGAGCGGGGGGGACGATCCCCGCGACGCACGGTCCCGCGTCCCAGGTGAACGCGTCTGATTTCTCGGCGCTCGATTACCAGCTGTTTGGCGGAGACGATTCGGCGCTGATAGAGCTGCCGGCGACGGCCGGGACACCGGTGGTGTTGCCGCCGACGCCTCTGCGACCGAGTTTCTGGCAGCGTTCGAGTTTCCCTTGGATGAAATGGACGATCGCCGTGGGCTTGCTGCTACTGGGCGCGTTCACGATCTGGCAGGGGTTTCAGTTCCTGCACACGGTCTTGCGCGTGGCAAAGTCGGAGGAACTAGCGAACTCGAAGTCCCGCCCGGCCGACCGCAATCGGCCCGCGTTGCCGGATGCAGGCAAGAACGATGTTGGGACGCAACTCGACTCGACCACTTCCGCTGCGAACCCGGAGGGAACGGGGAGCGAGGCGGGCAAGCCGGCCGATTCAGGCCCCCAGCCGACGCTGTCTCGCGTCGCGGGGGGTGGAGAGCCGCCACGGGTCACTCCGGCGGCAGGACGAGCGATTTTCAATCAAGTCGAGACCGCTTATCCGGTCGTCGCGCTCCCGGCGGGAGATGCGGCGGACGAAACGGTCTTGATCACCATCCCGATCGACGAGATTCTGTTGCCGCAGTTGGGGGTGGGCCTGGCCACGACGCGGCAATGGGTGGACGCGGTCGACCCGCGGAGGGGTTTGGAAAACGAGGGGGAGGACCCGCCGGATCACCCGCTGCGATTCGCCGTGGAGATTGCAGAGCGTGCAGGGGGCTCGCCAGCAACTGCGGTTGCGGCCTTTCGCTGTCCGCAAGCGGAAGGGGGTCCGCAAACGCAGGTGGTATGGCGTTGGGACAAGCCGCCGTCGCCGGAATTGCAGGCCGAGTTACAACTAGGGGCGCTGGTCCTCTGGTTGCGGCAATATCCCAACGTGCGGATATGCCTTCCGCTGGAGCCGCCGGCCAAGGTCGCTCCGTTGCAACCGCTGCGGGGGCTGCTGGAGAATGTGGAGTTGTCGCCGCCGCGGGGTGCGGATGTCGCCCACGCGGATTTTGCGTCCGCCATCACCTGGATCCCGCGAATGACGGGGTACTCGACGGCGGGGGACGAGTCGGCCAGACCGGTGGGGGAGGAGCGTTGGCTCCCGCCGCAAACCGCCGGGAATCCGTCGAATTACTTTGTGTTGGATCCAGAGCGGCTGACGACGCAATTGTTGACGACGGTGGCGGGTGACGCTCCGGCCGAGGAAGGGTTGCGTTCGACCTGCGAACGGATGATCGAAAAAATGGCCCCGATCCAAGTCGACCTGCGTTGGGATGAACTGTCCCGGCCGCAGCCGGGCCAGGAGACGATTGCCTGGCGCGTGCGCGCGATTTTGCATTTGCGCACCGCGGACGGCTCGCGGAGTTCGATCATCTTCCAGACGAACCCGCAAGAGCCGCGCCCGCCGAAACGCCAGGAGTTTCAGGAAAAGGTCGAGTCCGATTTGCGGCGCTGGTTGGCGCGCGGTTTGGATTTGCCCGATTCGCTGGCACCGACGTTCATCGCGGGCGGATACCAAGGCAAGCGGATCGATCAATTGCGAAAGCTCGATCGCTCCGACGCGCAGTTGCGCACCGCGTTGGCTCAGATGCTCACCGACGACTTGATGGAGCTATTGCAGCGCGAGCTGTCGATTCGCATCGATCGCGCCACGCGACTGATTCTGCCCGATGGAGAAGCGGCGGTCGAGATTCCGGCGCTGATCGGGGAATGATGGGGCGGGGCCGCGCTGTGTCGATTGAAGTTCGCGCGGACAACGAGCTTGTGCGTCCAGCCGCAAAGGGCCGAATCCCGGGCTTCCGTTGGGCGCCCTGGCGGATGGCGCAAGCGAAGGTCCATCGGGACGATAGCGACTGGCCGGTTTTGGGCTTGGGAGCTTCGAATTGGGCGTGGTATCCTGGCATGCATCGATCGCGCAGTGCCGGTTCCGAACACGCCGCCGCCACCACCCCGGTCCGATGAGACTCGACATGACCGAACTGCTGCCGAAACTGTTCGTGTTGGATACGAACGTCTTGTTGCACGATGCCCGCAGCATCGAGAACTTCCAGGAAAACGACGTGGCGATCCCGATCACGGTCCTGGAAGAGCTGGACAAGTTCAAGCGTGGGAACGAGGACATTCATTTCCAAGCCCGCCAATTCCTGCGGACGCTGGATACACTCACTGGATCGTTGCTCAGTCCGGACGGAGTCACCCTGGGCGAAGGCCGAGGACGAATCCGCGTCATTTTGGGGAGCAACCCCGATCCGCGGATGGACGGGGTTTTTCTGCAGGATACGCCCGACCATCGGATTTTGAATACCTCCCTGCAATTGGCGGGGGACGAGCGGTACCGGCAGGTCGTCCTGGTTTCGAAGGATACCAATGTCCGCTTGAAAGCGCGTTCGCTGGGGTTGGCTGCGGAAGACTACGAGACGGACAAGCTGAACAGCGTCGACGAACTGTACACCGGCAAGCGGTTGATCGAAGGGGTCGAGGATCACGAGATTTCACTGTTTTACAGCAACGGCGGAGTCGTGCCGCGCGACTCGGTAACGCGGATCCCCGATCCAGTCGCCAACGAGAATTATGTGTATCGCAATGGGTCGAAGTCAGCGCTGATCACGTTCAGTGCTGCCGACGAGACGTTCCGGCGGATCGACCGGCAATCGGCGTTCGGGATTCAACCGCGGAACGCGGAGCAGTGGTTTGCGTTGCGGGCGTTGTTGGATGATCGGATCCCGTTGGTCACGCTGGCGGGGAAGGCTGGGACCGGCAAGACGATTCTGGCTTTGGCGGCCGCCCTGGAATCGCGCGCCCGCTACAAGCAGATCTTGTTGGCTCGGCCGATCGTTCCGCTCAGCAATCGCGACTTGGGCTATCTCCCAGGCGACCTGAACGCCAAACTCGATCCTTACATGCAACCGCTGTTCGACAACCTCAACGTGATTCGCCATCAGTACCGGGAAACCGAATCACACGCGGTGGAAATTCGACAGTTGCTGGAGACGGAAAAGCTGAAGATCACCCCGCTGTCGTACATCCGCGGTCGGAGCCTGCAGCGGATGTACTTCATTGTCGACGAGGCGCAAAATCTGACGCCGCACGAAATCAAGACGATCATCACGCGCGCCGGGGAAGGGACCAAAGTCGTGCTGACCGGCGATCCGCAACAGATTGACCATCCGTATCTCGACGCACTTTCGAACGGCCTGAGTCACTTGATCAATCGGATGCGAGGGCAGCCGGTCTTCGCCCACATCAGCCTGGAAAAGGGGGAGCGTTCCGAGCTGGCCGATCTCGCTTCGCGGCTGTTGTAGGGCGATCCCGTGGGCGTGGCCTTGAAGGAAGGTCTCGACAGCAGAGTCAATAGGGTAGGCCGGCGGCATATTCGATCATTCCTGGGCCAAGTCCAGAAACTCGCCGTCCAGCAGTTGCTGTCCGATCGTGGCGATGAGATATAGTTTTCGCACGCCGTCGCGGCGCACCAAATCACGAGCCTTCAGCAGGCCGCTGCACAGAAAATCGTTGCAGATTTGCCCACGCATCTGCCGCGGCAACGTGCAACCGAATTCCCCGTGGTACAGGCAAGAGTTCTCGACCGACTGCGGGGGGAGGTGCGCGACGTAATCGGCTTGTAATTCGTCGAGGCTGCGGTGGGGCGCGGCGGCCTGGGC
>JBGSLW010000285.1:0-3729 GCA_041740495.1 Pirellulaceae bacterium | reverse complement strand
GGTGGCGCGAGCCCTGGTGCTCGATCCGGCCTTGGTCCTGGCCGACGAGCCCACCGGGAGCCTGGACGCCGCCAACGCCGATTCGATCGGGGACTTGCTCTGTAGCCTGCCGACGCGCCGTCAGGCCATGCTGGTCTGCGTCACCCACAGCCCCAAACTCGCCGCCCGCTTTGGCCAGCAGTTGGAGGTGCGCAACGGAACGCTCCAGCGTGTCACAAGTGAAACCAGGGGGTAAATTGAGACAAGTGTACATATGTACAGTATTGGAAGTTTTGTCCAGGGCGATTGGGCCTGCGCTCGACGCAGCTCAAATCCCCGAGCAATCGATGTTTAACCGTCTGCCGTAAGCGTACGCGTAAAGAGGCCGTAGGCCGTAGGCTGTAGGCTGTAGGCTGTAGGTCGGAACAAGTCTATGCGGTTCCGGCTATTGTTTAACGCCAAGCCGAAGGCGACGGCTTTGTGCCAATTGAAATTCGCCACGCGTACGCCTTCGGCTGACAAAATGAACCACATACCTCGAACGACCGCATTCACCTTCCCGCGGCTGTTCGCAGTCTGTTGAAAATGTAAGACAGTGCGTTGTACTTATCAGCCGCTTGGCGCTAGCCTGCGGTTTATTGATGTTCGGCGCTGTCGAAAACCGCAGGCTAGCGCCAAGCGGCTGATTTTTCAACAGGCCGTTAGGCTTGCCATGACCCCGCGGGAGGGTTGGGCGCAGGACGCGGCCGGGGAGGGGAAGGTCACACGGTATTGAGTAAAGCTCTAGGACCGCAAAGTCGAACTGCCATTTTTCATCATGCGACTCACTCACATCGCCTTCAGAAGTTTCTGGTATTACCTTCGCACCAACGGCGCGATTGGGTTGGGGATCGCCGCGGCCACCGCCGTGTTGGTGGGCGCCTTGCTGGTCGGGGACAGCATGCGCGGGAGTCTGCGGCAGATTACGCTCGATCGTTTGGGCGAGATCGACGATGTGCTCACCAGCACCCAGTTCTTTCGCCAGTCGCTCATAGAGACGTGGGTGCGGGATCCGAGCGTCGCAGCGACGTATTCCCGCGCCACGCCGCTGTTGTTCTTGCCGGATGCGACGGTCGAACTCACATCCGGGGAGTCGCTGCAGCGAGCCACGCAAGTCGCGCTCTATGGCTTGCCGCCGGATGCGTGGGAGTTCCAACGCGACCCCCCCGCGCCGCCGCAGCGCGGTCAAATCGTCTTGAATCAGCAGCTCGCAGAGCAGTTGGGGCTCGGTCTGAACCGGACGTACGACGCGCCCCCTCGAGTCACCTTGCGGATCGGCATTCGGCCGGCGCTTTCCTCGGACAGTGCCTTGGGCAAGACCGAAGACCTGATCGAAGGGGTAACCGATGTCGAGGTGACCGCCGTCCTACCCAACCGAGATCTGGGTCGGTTTGACTTGCGCGTTAGCCAGCTGCCGCCGAACTCCGCGTTTGTTTCGTTGGACTGGCTCCAGTCGCTGGTCGGTCCGCAGCTGCGGAAAGGAAAGTCCGACGACCACCAGGTCAACCTCGTCCTGCTGAAGCGCCGCGATCGAGCGGTCCGGCTGGACCCAGGGAGCCTCCAGCATTTGCAAGGGGCGATTCGGCCCTCGCTGGAAGATTTGGGGTTGGGACTTACCCCTGTGCGGATCGGAGCGACCAGTCCCGAAAGTGAGAATTCACGACAGCCAGTTGCCGAATACCTGAGCTTGTCGACCGAGTCCCTGGTGTTTTCCGACGAGCTGGTGCGAACGCTGGCCGAAGCGTTGCCTCCCGGATCGATCCCGGTCTTCACGTACCTGGCCAATCGCATCGAGCAAGAAAAGTCTGCTCATTTCTTACCCTCTCCCCCGCGGCGGGGGAGAGGGCAGGGTGAGGGGGCCAACCGATCTGCACAGGAGAGCGATGACGCGATTCCCTTTTCCATGATCGCCGGGATCGATTGGCCTCCGGAGCAGCGGCCTCGTTCGGCGTTGGGCGATCGGCCGATTCAGCTGCCCGGTGACGGCGAAATTGTCTTGAACTCGTGGGCCGCACAAGATTTGGGGGTCGCCGTCGGCGATTCGATTGCGTTGACCTACTTTGAACCGGAGGCGACGCATGGTACGCAAGTCGAACGGCGCACGGCACTGCGCTTGGTGGACGTTGCGGCTCTCACTCGCCCCAGTCAACCGTTTCAATTTCGTAACGGGACGTTGACGCCGGCCGAGTTTCAGGATTCTCCGACGCTGGCGAACGATCCGGATCTGACGCCGCGCGTCCCCGGCCTGACCGATGCGGCCACGATCGAGAACTGGGACCTGCCGTTTGAGACTCCAGGGATTCGGCCCAACGACGACTCGTATTGGGAAGAGTATCGCGCGACCCCCAAAGGCTTTGTGTCGCTGGGAACGGCGCAGCAATTGTGGGGAAGTCGCTTCGGACAGGTGACTTCGTTCCGCATTCCGCGACCACCGGAGGAGCTCCAGGCGACTCGGACGGAACTGGAGACGCGACTCGCGCCGGTCGCCAGCGCATTTGGCCTGCAGATTCAAATGCTTCGCGAAACAGGATTGCGAGCCGCCGGCGGTTCGACGCCGTTCGATCTGTTGTTTCTGGGACTCAGCCTGTTCGTGATCGGCTCCGCGCTCATTTTGATCGGCTTGTTGTTTCGATTGGCGCTGGAGCAGCGGGCCAGCGAAGTCGGGCTGCTGGCTGCCGTCGGATTCGACCGGCGACGCATCACAACCCTCTGGATCGCGGAAATGCTGGTCGTCTGTTTGTGCGGCGGCCTGGTCGGTGTGGCATTGGGCTTGGCGTATGCCTGGCTCCTGGTATGGGGGCTGCGGACCTGGTGGGTCGGAGCGATCCAAGTCCCTTTCGTGCGGTTGCACGTGACGTGGCAAAGTCTGTTCATTGGCGCCGCCGTGGGAGGGCTGATCGGTCTGGGGACGATCGCCTGGTCGCTATTCCGCAACCGCGGTCGGAGTATCGTGCCAATGTTGCGTGGTCGTCTGGACGACGACAGCGGATCGGTGGCATCTCGCTGGAACGGGTCTCGTTGGATCATCGTCGCCTGTGCCATCGTGGCCGTGGCGATGTTATTCGCCGCACCGTGGCAAGCCGGCGATTTGCAAGCCGGGCTTTTCGTGGGGGGCGGCTTCTTTGTGCTCCTGGCCGGTTTGCTGGCGGCACGCCGCTGGTTGCGCAGTCCGCTGGCCGCAAGTAGCAGTCAGCTGAGCGTCGAACGCCTGGGGATACTCAACGCGCGCCGGCACCCGCTCCGCAGCGTCTTGACGATGGGGCTGGTCGCCTCCGCGGTCTTTCTGATCGTTTCGATCAGTGCGTTCCGTGTCCAACCCGGGGACTTCGGGACCGCGGGATTCGATTACGTCGCGACCAGCAGCCAGCCAATCTTCGGCGACTTGAATAGCACGACGAGTCGCGAGAAATTGCTTCGCGAACCCGAAAAGTTTCCTGCGGGCGCGACGGCCCTCTCGTTCCGTTTTCGTTCCGGCGACGATGCCAGCTGCAACAACCCGTTCCAGACCAGCCGGCCACGTGTGATCGGCGTCCCGCCTGCGGTCGTGCAGTACTTTGACGATCCGCAGGTGACTCCCTTCCGCTGGGCGGGGTTCGACCGCGCAGCCGCCGTCAGGGGAGCTAACAGCCTTACCTCTTCCCCTCTCCCCCGCGTTGACTCAACCGAGAGCCTTCCTTCTTACCCTCTCCCCCGCTTCGGGGGAGAGGGCAG
>JBGSLW010000284.1:0-6462 GCA_041740495.1 Pirellulaceae bacterium | reverse complement strand
GCCACGCGCTGCCGTTCGCCGCCGGAGAGTTGCCGCGGCAGATGGTCGGCTCGTTCGCTAAGGCCGACTTCGACCAGCAGCTGCCTCGCCTCTGCGACTTGTGCGGCGGTGGTAGCCCCGCGGGCCAGGCAGGGAATCAACACGTTTTCTAGCGCCGTCAATTGCGGCAGGAGGTAGTGCTCTTGAAATACGAACCCGATTTTTTGATTGCGGAATCGCGGGAGTTCGCCGGGCGACAACTGGCCGAGTTCCACGCCGTCCAGCGAAACCGTGCCGCGTGTGGGTTGGTCGAGTCCTCCGAGAATATGCAGCAGCGTGCTCTTGCCCGAACCGCTCGGTCCAACCACGGCGACCTGATCCCCGGGGGTCAACTGCAGGGAGACACCACGGAGGATTTCCAGCACCTCGCGGCCGTTGTCGTACGACTTGCTGATATCGGTCGCGATTAAACCGGTCATGGGATTGCGGATGGTTGCGGAAAGGTAAGTCGAGCCCGAAGCACTGGTGGGCTCCCGTTCACGCAAAACTGAAAACGGCAACGCCCTATCGAATTCTACCGGTTACCAGGGCTTCGTGGCACCGGATCCGCGTCGGACCTATAAGGGCCGAGGAACTTCGTTGGCGCCGCAGCTCTGTAATCATTGGCACCGCGGCTCTGTATTCGTTGGTACCGCGGCCTTCGATTCGTTGGTATCGCGGCCTTCGATTCGTTGGTACCGCGGCTTTCGATTCGTTGGTATCGCGGCTTTCGATTCGTTGGTATCGCGGCTTTCGACTCGTTGGTACCGCGGCTTTGTAAGCCGCGCGCGTGAACCTCCACGAGACCGAAAACGGGGCGGGGGGTGACTTCGCCCACGGCGGATTATTCGACGGGGAACGAATCGAGTCCGGCGAGGAGCGCTTCGCAGGCGAGCCCGTAGAACGAGTACTCCACGTCGTGGCTGGGGTCGAACGAGCCGGCGTGGTATCCTCCGTCGGCTCGGCGGAGGCTGCGGGCGAATCGGCCGAGCCGGGGCGGATCGAATCGCGAGGCGGCTCCCAGATCAACCAACGTCAGTGCCGTGGTGAAGGAACTGAGCAGATCGGGGAAAGGGATCCGCGTGTTGGCTTGGAATCCTCCTTCGGGCGTTTGCAGCTCGAGTAAGAACTCGACCGTATCTTCGGCATGAACCTGTTCCAGCGCGTTCAGGATTCGCAGCGTGGCGATCGCGGCCGCGGTCGGGTTCGCGCCGGCGCGTTTGCCTACCGAAATCTCCAGAAAGCCCCCTTCGTCGGTTTGCCTTTTTTGGAGGAATCGCACGATCCGTTCGGGTTCGGGGATCGGACGATCCAACAGCTGCAGGCAGAGGACGACCAGAAACGTGTGGTAGGTGCTGCTGCTATGCCCTTCGAATCCTTTGGCGTAGCCACCGTCATCGCGGCGGAGGCGGGCGAGCGCTGCGGCGACGTGGTCGCGCCAGTTGACATCCGCCGCGGAAAGCGGATCGATGCCGGATGAGCTATTGAGCAGTTGGGCGGCGTAGATCAGCGAAAAAAAGTCGACGATCGATTCGCGGGCGGCGAGTTTGCTGCGAACGAAGCTGGCTGCTCGCTCGGCGGGTTCCCCCTGCAACTCGCCCAGAATCGCCAGGGCGCGCAAAGCGAATCCGGTGTAGTAGAGATCGCTTCCCCCCTCCCGTCCTGCGAACCCTCCGTCGGGCTGTTGGGCTGCCCGAAAGTATTGCTCCGCGGCGGCTCGTTCGCTCTCTGGCAAGCAGCCGACGCCGTGTGCGAGTCGCAACGTCAACTCGACCAGGTAGGCGGACATCTCAGCGCGGTTCCTGTTCACAATACGGCAACAGCCGTCGGCGGAATTCCGCGGGGATCGGCACTGCCCCGACAAGTTCCCGATTCTCGATTTGGCAGCAGGCGGCGACGATCGATCCGTCGGCCAACATCTGATCGTCGCAACGGAAGGCGAAGGCGTACGTCACACTCTTTTCGCCCAACTTGGCGACCCGGACGTCGATCTCGAGCACATCTTCGAAGCGAGCCGGCTTGCGGTAATTGCATTCGGCGCGGACGCGCGGCCAACTGATCTCGCACCCCTCGAACTCCTGCACGACCGACAATCCGAGTTGCCGCAGGAACTCGTGCTCGGCTTGCTCCATGTAGGCGAAGAACACGGAGAAGTGCACGATCCCCGCGGCGTCGGTATCGCGAAATTCCACACGGCGGCGGTAGCAAAAGGATTCGGGCATCGTGGAATAGGCGGCGGTCCGCTTGGAAACGCAGCGCGGGTGTGGCGGTTGACGTCTGGAATCATATCGCCCGAGAAGGGTTCGGGCGAATTCGCGGGCGATCAACAAAAACGCCTGCTTGATTCAAGCAGGCGTCGAATTCATTTGCTTTTGGCCAGGGTGTTATTCGCCGATACCGTTATTCGCCGACACCGTTACTCGCCGACATAAGGGAGCAGTGCCATGAAGCGGGCTCGTTTGATCGCTTCCGTCACCGCGTGCTGGCTGGCGGCCGAACAGCCCGACTTGCGGCGGCTGACGATCCGCCCATGGCGGTTGACGAGCTTCTTGAGGAACTCGACATCTTTGTAATCGACGTACAAGGGTCGGGGGCGTTGGCCATCAATGAACAAGGGGTCCTTCTTGATGATCCGAGTCATCGGCTTAGGTTTGCGCCGAGGACGTAGTGTTCGTTGCGGTCGTTGCATGGAGATCCTGGACTTGATCCGATTTGAATGAGTTACGTCGCCGGAGGATCCGGGACAAGCGCCTCCGCCTGGATTTCGGAGGGGTTCCTATTATCGCGACCACCCGGGGGCTCCGCAAGGGCCAACATCCCCAAAAACTCGCGCAAAAACACCTTTCCCAATCACTTTCGCCATTCCTGCGCAGGCAGGAATCCATGGGCCGTTACCCAACAATCGTCATTCCTGCGCAGGCAGGAATCCATGGGCCGTTACTCAACAATCGCCATTCCTGCGCAGGCAGGAATCCACGTGCGTTGGCATCCTGCAACTGGAAGTACTCCGGCCTTGTAGGCCGGAGACCCTGACCCCCCGTGAGCGAAGTTATCCCCCGCCCGGATTTCGACGCGTGGAGGTTCACGTGCGCGGCTTACAAAGCCGCGGTACCAATCAATGTAGGCCGGGAGCCTGACGAAAGCGTGAATGGGCAACGGAATGCTTCACGCGTGCGGCTTACAAAGCCGCTGTACCAAGTGTGTTTCACGAGCGCGGCTTACAAAGCCGCGGTACCAGGTGTGCTGCACGCGCGCGGCTTACAAAGCCGCGATACCAAGTGTGCTGCACGAGCGCGGCTTACAAAGCCGCGGTACCGGTGGTGGATTCCGGGTCTCAGCCCGGAATGACGGGGTTGGCCTTCGTCCTCATGCGATGACGATTTCCAGCAACTCGATCGCGGGAACTCCGTTGCAATGGATAATCGCCGTGCGGCCGTAGAGCGTTTCGCTTTGTGCGTGGCCGAACAGATCCCTCAGTTCGGTCCGAGTCCGGATCCGCCAGGATGCAAGTCGTTCGACCTCCCGCAATATATCGTGCTCGATCAAAACATAGCCGAGCGGCTTGGACTCGTCTTGAATCTCTACGACGGCCTGGGGCGGGAGCAGGTCCAAGTTGAGCCGGACGACGCCGAACAGCACCACGCGTTGGTCGTTGGCTCGGCGGAGGACGATCTTGCGAACGTAGGCTTGATCGACGAGGTCGGAGCGGAGAACTTCCAGATGGACGCGGCAGCCGTGGTACTCTTCGAGCGTGATGGTCATGTGCCCATCGTGTTCCAGCAGGCGGCGGTAGTCGTCGGGCAACTCGGCTGGCAGGATCCGGTGGAACTCGCCCAAATCCTCGACGTGTGGATAAAACGGGGCCAACAACTGAGGCAGAAAGGCCGATCGGGTCAACTCGTTCAAGGAACTCCTGCCGCGCAGAGGTGACTGCGCCCTCCCTGTTATCAAGCGGAATGGTTTAGGACGTGGCGCCTGGCCCCAGCGGGCGCGACGCGACTTCGATTTGCGTGATCGATGTCGGTTCGCTGAACGGGATCGTCGGCTGGAAATCGGCGGGTCGGTCGAGGATCACTTCGATCAGGTAGCGGAAGACTTCGCGGAGTTCGAGCGGTTCGACCGACTCCACGAAATCGCGGCAGCGTTCTTCGTACTTGTCGACCAGGCGTTGGGCGGCTTCGAAGACGCCTGCGCCGCGAAACAACTGTTCGATCTGGGCCAATCGCGCGGAGGGAGGCTGATCCGCATCCCGCATCAGTTCGATCCAACGATCGCGTTCTGGGGTGGGGAGCGACTCCAACGCGAGCGCCCACAACAGGGTGGGTCGACCGGCGATCAGGTCGAGCCCTCGGCTGCGTTTGTTGTGGGCGTCGCCGCGCCAATCGTGCAAGTCGTTGAGGATCTGGAATGCGATCCCCAGGTCGCGGGAGAATTTCTTGATCGGTTCGGCGTAATCTCCGACCGGCCCCGCCAGACGGATCCCCGCCAGGAACGCGGCTTCGAACGCCGGGGCCGTCTTGAGCGCGTAGATCTTGAGCACGTCGATCGGGGTGATCTGCTTGACAGGGGAGTCTCGCCACAGGAGTTCCGCCCCCTGCCCTTCGGCCAACCGCAGATGCGAATCGGCCAGGTAATCCAAGATCTGGGCAGCGGCTTCCCCACCCAAGTCCCCAGCCGATCCGCTCACCAGGCGATAACCCAAGCCGATCAGGTAATCCCCCACGTTGATCGCCGTGGGGATACCCAGGGCTCGGTGCAGCGCCGCGCTGCCGTAGCGGTACGGATCGTCGTCTTCGATATCGTCGTGTACCAGGGAGGCTTTATGAAATGTCTCGATCGACATGGCGGCACGCTTGACCGCGTCCGGAAATTGTTCGACGGCCCGCGCGCCATCCGCACGGGTGGCTGCCCCGCCGCGGAGAGCATCGTAGACCGCCAGCGTCACAAACGGGCGCAAGTGCTTGCCGCCGCGCGTCAAGAAATCGTAGGCGATCGCCTCGGTGGCCGCGAGTGGATCGAGCCCCCCCACGCCGTGCCCATTCATCTCGGCCAGGCGTGCCCCCCCGCGCACGCGCGGCGCCAACCGTTCCAACTCGTCCATCGCAAACATCCCCGACGATGCCCGCAACAGGTGCACAAACGACCGAGTCGCGGAGACGGCGGGGCGATGCGGGACTCGGATCATCTCCGCCACCCAGTCCTCATCCACGGAAGTATTGCGGCAATCACTGGAGAGCAGCGGCACCGCCATGCAAGGGATCCCGGCGAGCAAGATTTTGTCGATCGCCTTTTCCAGAACGTTCAGGCAAGCCACTCCGACGATCGCGTCGACGTAGCCGCTGACGATGATCTTCAGGACGATCGGCGAGCCCTCCGCCACCAACACCTTGTAGCCCAGGTCTTCGGCGGTGGTGCGGAAATCCGCGATGCTGCAGGCCCCGCACGTCTTACAGTCGAGTCCGAACTTGTCGTAATCGGCCGGGCAGCCCTCCGCATGCTTCAGGCAATGGGGCAGTAGAAACAGTCGTCGTTGCGGGGGAATCGCCGCGACTTGCTCCCGCCAGAATTCGGTCGCCAGGCAGACCATCGTCCACCCCACGAATCCCTCCGGCAAGCCGAGCTCCTCCAGGATGCGCCGCGCCACCTTTTCCATGGCGTCTTTGGTCAGCGGGCGGGACTTATCGAGCCGCATCGCGAGATCCGCGCAGACCTGCCGCAGCGACTCCCGTTCCGCTTTGGTCGGCGGCACCAGCTTTAAATGCGCCGTCTTCCGACGTCGGCTCGTCTGTTTCTCGCTCTGCACTTCGATCGATGCCAAGTTCGTTTCCTAACAGAGAAATCGTCGCCGTACGTCCAATTCGTCTCGCCACCTGCCGCGGGCGCCCCCCCCGTCAATTCCCGGACGCGGGCGCTCGCGAAGCAACCGCTCGGCTCAACGCCGCGATGGTGAAAATGATCGGATAAAGCTCCTCATAATACCATAGCTTGGCGAAGTAAAAACCGATCGGCGATGGCGTACGGTGATAACCGTTACCAACCGCTCGGGTTAACCAGGCCGCTCCGGTCGAAAACGCCTCAGCGGCCGAGCCATCTTGACCGAAGTCTGCCAGGATTTCCACCGCCAAAGCCGTTTCCTCCACAGAGCTGTTGCCGCAGGCCGCGTTTTCCCAACAAATCGAGCGGCCTCCCCCCCAACCTCCGTCCCGATTTTGTGCGGCCACCAACCAAGCCAGGCCGGCGGCGGCCTCTGTAGCCGATCCGCGCCCGCCGTCGATATAAGCCCGCAGGACCTTACATGTTCCGTAAACCGGATTCTCTTCCCCCGCCACATCCTGGTTGCCGAACCACAGCGGGACCCAACTGCCGTCCGGTCGCTGCGCGCGACGGAGGTACGACCATCCGCGCTCCAGCACTCGCCGATCCCGCGGACGCAGCAAGTGCGAC
>JBGSLW010000283.1:0-2974 GCA_041740495.1 Pirellulaceae bacterium | reverse complement strand
GCAGACCGTCGAGCAACAGGAACGGCCAGAAGAATACGACTATCCGGCGTTCGCGGCCGGGCTGAAGCCGGGCGATCTGCTCCGCTCAATCGAATCCCTGCCGATCACCGATATCCGCGGGCTGAGGATCCTGATCGGCCGGCACAACGCTGGCGACGAAGTCACCGTCGAATACACGCGCGACGGCCAGCCGCAAACTGTCGCGGTCAAACTCGGTCGTCCCCCCAAAACGGCTCTGCAGGCCAGCCAACTCCCCGCCGGGCCGCCGCCAGGGAATTGATGCGCTGACTCTTAGCGTAGAACAGTTGTCCCCAACTGTTCTCTTCCTCTTCCTCTTCCGTGCCACCCGACCGATTCTCTTCTCCGCCGCAGAACAATTGAGGACAATTGTTCTACACTCAACGTAGAACAGTTGTCCCCAACTGTTCTCTTCCACTTCCGTGCCACCCGACCGACTCTCTTCTCCGCCGCAGAACAATTGAGGACAATTGTTCTACACTCAACTACACTCCTCCCCCTCAGACGCACGACCGGCATGTCAACCCGAACGACTCTGATCGCCGCCGCCATCGCAGCCGCCTTGCTCTGGCTCCTAGAGCCCTCCGCATCCGCCGACGATCTCGTTCGACGCAGTCAATCCACCCCGCCGAACGTACTGCTGATTTTGGCCGATGACTTGGGATACTCCGATCTGGGCTGCTACGGCGGCGAAATCGCCACGCCGAATCTCGACCTCCTGGCTGCTGAAGGACTGCGATTCACCCAGTTCTACAACACCGCCCGCTGCTGGCCGACTCGAGGAGCACTCCTCTCCGGCTACTACGCCCAGCAGATTCGCCGCGACGCCCTGCCGGAGGTTCGCGGGGGAAATCAGGGGAAACGCCCTGCCTGGGCCCGACTCCTGCCCGAACTGTTGCAGCCCGCGGGCTACCGCAGCTACCACAGCGGCAAATGGCATATCGACGGCCCGGTATTGCAAGCCGGTTTCGTCCGTTCGTTGGATATGCGCAACCAAGGAAACTACTTCAGCGCCGCGGAAAATCGGCTCGACGATCAGCCGCAAGAGGCTCCGGCGAACGAGGCCGGCTATTACGCCACCACCGCGACCGTCGATCATGCGCTGGCCTGTCTCCGCGAGCACGCCGCGAATCATGCCGACAAGCCATTCTTTCAATACGTCGCGTTCATCGCCCCGCATTTTCCGTTGCATGCGCCGGCCGAGGCCATCGCGCGCTACCGGGACAAGTACCTGGTCGGTTGGGACGATATCCGGGAGGCTCGATACCGCCGCCAGGTGGCGATGGGATTGCTCGGCACGCCTCTCTCACCGCTGGAACCGGAGCTCGGCCCGCCCTACCACTTCCCCGACGCCTTGGAGAAATTGGGCCCTGGTGAAGTCAATCGCCCGCTCCCTTGGAACCAGCTGAACGACGAACAACGACGATTTCAGGCGAACAAAATGGCGATCCACGCCGCGATGGTCGAATGCATGGATCGGGAAATCGGCCGGCTGCTCGATCAGCTCCGGGCCAGCGGCGCACTGGAGAATACGTTGATTCTGTTTGCCTCCGACAATGGCGCCAGCGCCGAGATCATGGTCCGCGACGGCGGCCACGATCCACAAGCGTCTCCCGGCAGCGCCGCGAGCTATCTCTGCCTGGGCCCGGGATTCTCCAGCGCCGCCAATACGCCGTTCCGCCGGCACAAGACCTGGGTCCACGAAGGGGGGATCAGCACGCCGCTGATCCTCCACTGGCCGCTGGGGATTGCGGCCCGCGGCGAACTCCGGCGAACCCCCGCCCATGTGATCGATATCGCGCCGACGCTTCTGGAGTTGGCGGGCATCGGTCCTCCCGCGCAGGGGGATGGACACCCTCGCCCAGCTTGGCCGGGGCGCAGCTTGCAACCCGCCTTCGCCGCCGATGCCGTCATCGAACGTGACTCGTTGTGGTGGCTGCACGAAGAGAACCGAGCCCTCCGCATTGGCGATTGGAAGCTGGTGGCCGCTCGCGGTGAACCCTGGTCCCTCTACGATTTGAGTCAGGACCGCGCCGAACAACGGGACCTGGCCGCGGAGTTCCCCGACCGCGTCCGCGCGATGGCCGAAAACTGGCAAAGGCAAACCGATCAGTTCACGGCACTCGCCAGGTCCGCCGATCCTCCGCGCCCCGCGCAAACCCCACAACAGTGAACATTTGTACACTACACCCTCTGTCGCTCGACTCTCCGAGTCGAGCGGTTTGCTTCGCGCGGCACGACTCGGAGAGTCGTCCGACGTCGCTCGACTCTCCGAGTCGAGCCCCCGTTCTTTGAAGACGACAACGATCCGATGCTGATCCCGCTGACTTCGCTCGACCATCCCCTCCTGACTCCGTATCGCGATCTGAAGCGAACGAATCAGACTCGCCGCGGGGATTGGTTTATCGCCGAGGGTCGTTTGGTCGTCGAGCGGCTACTGGAGAGCGACTTCCGATTGAATTCGGTGGTTCTGGGCTCGCAAGCGCACGAAAAGTTCGTCGAGCGGATCCCGGCCGACACGCCCACCTTGCTCTTGTCACGGGAACTGGTCAATCAGTTGGTCGGCTTCAAATTCCATGCCGGGGTGATCGCCTGCGGGGAGCGCCGTACGCTTCGGGAAATCGCTGAGCTAGGGCCAGTGCTGCACGCTTCGCGCAGCACCTTGCTCGTCTGTCCTGCCACGATGATGCCCGACAACCTGGGTGCGATCGCGCGGATCGCCTGTGCGTTGGGGATTGACGCCCTGATCGTGGGAGACCATTCCGCCGATCCGTATTCTCGCCGTTCGATCCGCGTCTCGATGGGGAACATCTTTGGTCTGCCGATCCTCGAGCCGCTCGATGCGTTGGACTGTGTCGCCCAACTTCGAAGTTCCCATGGCTTCTACGTAATCGCCGCCACCGGAGACGGAGCGGAGTCGACGCTCCCGTTGCCGCGCCCCGCCTACCGGCTGGCG
>JBGSLW010000282.1:0-3812 GCA_041740495.1 Pirellulaceae bacterium | reverse complement strand
ATCGGCCGTCCCGACGTCCCGCCTTTTGCTTTCTTCTCTTCGTTTAACGCCCAGCCACAGGCGCCGGCTTTTCTTTTCGTTTAACGCCCAGCCACAGGCGCCGGCTCTTCTTGTCGTTTAGCGTCCAGCCACAGGCGCCGGCTCTTCTTGTCGTTTAACGCCCAGCCACAGGCGCCGGCTCTTCTTGTTGTTTAGCGCCCAGCCACAGGCACCGGCTCCGTACACCCGACTTTACAGATCATCCAGATCCAGCTCGGGCGCCCCGGAGAAATCAGGGCTGGGGTCGGTCAGGCGGACTTCGTTCGACGTGTCGAGATAGATCTTGTTCTGTTCGATTTCCTGGAGGACGATCGCCATCTTGTCCTCCAGGTTGGTGTGGATCAGGGGGCGGGCTCCCTGGTTCAACTGCACCAGGCGTTTTTGGATCAAGGTCGAGAGCTTAAATCGCCCCCCGACTTGATTCACGATTTTTTCTTCTTTCAATTGATCATACATGGTGGGACTCACGTTGGCGAAGGTACTGACAGACCGTGTGAATGGTGGTGGACAAATCGTCGTTAACGACCACCAGCCGATACTCGGAGGCCGCGGACAACTCGCGCTGGGCCACTTCCAAGCGGCGTTGGATATCGATTTCCGATTCGGTCTCCCGCCCGCGCAAACGCCGTTCTAATTCCGCTTCGCTGCCGGGGTGGATAAAGATGGATTCGGCCTGTGGAAACGCCGCCATCACCTGGCGACCCCCTTCCACATCGATCTCTAAGATTAACCATTTTCCTTGTTCTAATCCAGTGCTTACGGTTTGGCGGAGGGTACCGTACCAATTCCGACCGAAGACCTGGCAGCATTCCAGGAAGTCCCCGCGAGCCCGCCGCGTCTGGAATTCGGCCTCCGAGAGAAAGTGGTAATCGACGCCGTCGATTTCACCGAACCGGGGAGGGCGGGTTGTCGCCGAAACACTCAGATCGAAAGGGAGCGGACATTCTTCCATCAATCCCCGCACAATCGTCGATTTGCCGGCGCCGCTGGGGCCGGAGATGATTACCAGACGACCGGGCTGGCCGGTGGACATCGCGACACCCTCACTCGACGTTTTGGACCATTTCGCGAATCCGCTCGATCGCGGTCTTGATTTCGACGACATGCCTCGCGATCTCCGCATCCGAGGCTTTCGAGCCGATCGTGTTTGCTTCGCGCAACAATTCCTGGGTCAGAAAATCGAGCTTCCTGCCGCAGCTGGTCGCGCTCTTCGCCTCGATCGCCTCGAAAAACTGGCGGCAATGGCTATCCAGTCGCACCAATTCCTCGGCAACATCGCAACGCTCGGCGTACAAGCCGATTTCACGGATGATATCGACCTCCGAAACACTGGTCCCCAACTGGGCCAGCATGGCGTTCATCCGCGAAATGAGGCGTTGGGTGTAGGCTTCCACGACCTTCGGCGCCTGAGCGGCTACTTCCTGGGCCTGGTTTTGAATCAAGAGGCAATTGGCTTGGATGTCCGCGGCCAACGCCGTCCCTTCCCGCGCCCGCATCGCGTTGAGGTCTTGGAGGGCCGCGCGGGTGGCTGCCGCAATCGCCTCCCATTCGGCCTCGTTGAGCGTCGACACCTCCTCCGCTTCCATCACCACTCCGGGGAGCGCCAGCAGCGCCGCCGTGGGCACACCCTCGCCGAGACCCAAGACCGGCGCGAGTTGCCGGCGCAGGCTCTCGAGCAGATCGAGATCAAACTGGACGGCAGGCGCCGCAGACTCCGCCGCCACTTTGAGACGGATATGAACCGTGCCGCGCTGAACGGCCTGCCGCACCAGTTGCTCGAGTTCGGACTGGTAGACCAGGTACCGGTCGCGGCAGTTCAAGTTGACCTTGAGATAGCGATTGTTGACCGATCGCACCTCGGCCCAGACAGAAACGCCAGCGGACTGGGCGCTCCCTTGACCGTGTCCCGTCATGCTCAAAAGCAACTTGCGAACTCCGTGAAACCCGAGCTAACCGCCAGCCCGATCGACCTGTCGTTGAACCGAGGACTCGTTGAAACCGGGCGCTCCGCAGACATCGCAGCCGCCGCGCGTCCGCAAACCAAACGCGGCCATGCCTAAGGGCTGCCGCCGGAGGGATCGCTCCCGGCCTTGCCGGCATCCGGGGTAGTGCCGTCAGGGGCAGGGGCAGGGGCAGGGGCAGCGGAAGAAGCAGGATCCGACTGGCCGCTGTCCGCGGCGGACGCCGGTTGTTCACTTTCGACAGGGGGATTTGCGTCGTCCGATTTCGGCGCCGTCTCGGGCTGGGCGGGAGGTGTGGACTCGGTAGCGCCCGGTTGAATCGGGGGCAATTTGCTTGTTTCGTCGACCGCAGGCAACTCGGCTGGGTCCGATTCTCCGTCGGCAGGCGCGTCCGATTCACCCATTCCGCTGAAGGATTCGGTCGGAGGCGGCGTCGGTCGCATCGGCCGTGTGACCATGGCGATGGTCAACAACGCAAGTGTGATCCAGATAATCGCGGTGATCACGGTGATCCGGGTGAACACATCACCCGCCTTGGCGCCAAATGCGCTTTGACCGCCCATCCCCCCCAAGGCGCCGGTGATTCCGCCGCCGCGCCCTTCCTGAACCAGGATCACCATGATCAGGAAGCAAGAGACGAGCAGCAAGAGCACCGCCAGGAAGAACGAGCCGAAATTGAACGCCAGGAGAAGTGAAGTACTGAACATGAAAGTCGTTTCCCAAAGTCTATCGGCGAGTCCGCCGCGTCGCTCATCGCCCGTTTCCCGCCGCGGCAATCGCCAGAAAAGCGTCGCCGTCCAGCGAAGCCCCGCCGACCAAAGCACCGTCAATATCGGGTTGCCCCAGCAGGCCACGAGCGTTGTCGGGCTTGACACTGCCGCCGTAGAGAATTCGAACTTGGGCGGCAAGTCCCGGATTGTAGCGGGTCTCGATCTGTTTGCGAAGGTCGGCATGCACTTCCTGAGCTTGCTCAGGGGTGGCGACTTTGCCGGTCCCGATCGCCCAAACCGGCTCGTAAGCCAGCACCAGTTTCCCCATCTGTTCGGGCGAAATCCCGCGAAAACTCCCGGCGAATTGCGATTCCAGGACTTCAAAGGTCCGGCCCGATTCCCGCTGGGATAACTGTTCCCCCAAACAGACGATCGGCGTCAGCCCGGCTGCCAAAGCGGCGTGGAGTTTGGCGTTGACCAGTTCGTCGGTTTCCCCAAAGACGATCCGCCGCTCGCTGTGTCCCAAAATCACGTACCGGCAACCGAGGTCGACCAGCATCCCACAGCTGATTTCGCCGGTGTACGCCCCGTCCGGGAAAGCGCTGCCATTTTGAGCTCCCAGTCCGACCGATGACCCCGTCAAAACGGCAGCGACCGGACTGAGATAACCGAACGGAGGACAGACCAGCAATTCGGTCGGGCACGCGGAGCTTCCTTGCACGATCCGCCGAGCCAACTCGACCGCCTCGGCCCCCCGCAAATTCATTTTCCAATTGCCTGCGATCAACTTGCGTCGCACTCAACTGCCCCCCGGTATTCTCGCAACTTGCCCCAACACCTCGCGAACCGGCACCATGATAGCGGCTGGCGCCCACCCGCAACAATGGCTCAGCCGATTCCAAGCGTTCAGCTTGCGGTCTAGGCTTATCGGTCCGCGAAACCGACGTCTCTGTGATCCTCTGCGAAAACCACGCGCGCGGCAAACGTTGGTGCCGACCGGTAGGGGTGACTATGCTAGAGTAGGCTAGGCTTTGTCCCAAAATATCAGCCGCCTGGCGCGAGCCTGCGGTTTCTTCGCGCATCCAACATCGGAAACCGCAGG
>JBGSLW010000281.1:0-20768 GCA_041740495.1 Pirellulaceae bacterium | reverse complement strand
GCGCCGGCTTTGCAGTTGGCGTTGGAGCAAAGCCGGCGCCTTCGGCTTGGCGTTAAACGAGAACCTCACCCTACATGGCGAGACGAACTCGCGCCCCCTCCGCGGAAGCTCGACTATTGATTGGCACCTTTTTCCGTTGCGTGGCGGATACGTTCCAGCATCCGCCGGGCGTTGTCGCCGATCTGTCCGGTCGGGTCCAGTTGGCTCGCTTTGGTGTAATGCTCGATCGCTTGCTCTGCTTGTTTCGCTTCCCAACAGAATTCACCAAGGCTGTCCCAGGCGTTGGGAGATTCCGGATACAGTTCCGTGACGAGTTCGAAGACGAACTGGGCTTCCTGGCGCTTGTCGCCACGTAACAATCCATAGCCTGCCTCGTTGAGCTGCCGTTCGAGCTCGACGAACTTATAACGAGGATCGGTGGCGAATTTCTTGGCGGCGGCACGGACATCGTCCACTCGACCCGCCTCGAAGAGTTCGCGGAGCCGCCCCAGTGGATCGGGTTCCAGATCGCTGGTGTCCATCTGCAGAATGGCGTCCAGCACGGGGTCGCGATTCTGCCGATAATCGGCGAAGCTCGTCTCGACCGGCAAGTCGGGGGCCAGCCAGTCCGCGTTTTCCCATTGAGGTTTGTCCTGCCACCACGCAAACGAGAGAAAGATGGGGATTTTGCTACGAGGCAACTCGACCCGGCGGTTGTCGCCATAGAAATTGATGTTCTCGCTGGTCGGTTCCCCCACGAAAATGGCGGACGTGTAGTTATCCAACTCGTTCACCAGATTCTGGCAGGCCGAAAACGTCCGGCGTCCAAGGATCACGAACAACTTTCCCGGTTGATTGATTTTCTCGCAGCGCAAGATCTCTTGAAGGATCGGCTTGTTCTTGTAGTTGTTGCCGCCGCCGTTCAGCCGCACATCCAACACCAGCTTTTCGACGTCATGCTCCTCAACGAATTGGAACACGCGGCGATAGAACGCGGGAATCGGTTCGTTCGGATCGTCTTGAATCTCGCTGTGCCGCACGTAGACCGTTTTCGACTCGGGGATGTAGGTAAACTCGTAGCGCCTTTCTAGGTTTCGCAAGTAGAACGGGCGCTCCCCGTCGTCCCGAGCATCCAACCACCCCGCGTCGGCCGACACAAAGCCGTATCGGCTATTGATTCGCCTGCCCGGGACGGTTTCGACCGTGTGCGTAAATTGCCGGCCGTCTTTTTGGCAGAGATACGAGATCGTCGTTTGAAGTTGAAGCGTGATCCGCTGGGCGTGCAACGCCTCCGGCACCCCCAGATAATGGAGTCCATGCGCCTTGAAGAATTGATCGTTCTCGGCAGGAACCAATGGGCGAATCCGGCGACAAGCTTCGTCGATCGGAACCCCCTCGATCGCCAAAACTTGAGCGCCGACTAATTCGGAACAGTCCGCAGCGGCAGCCACCACATAGATACCATCGCTGAATTCGTAGAGCAGAAGCGGCGCCATGCGAAAGGATACGGGGCCGGCGTGCATGTCCATGGCCGTATGCCCGTACTGAAACGAGGCCACGAGCCGAGCAAAGCCCGCCAGGATTTCGTGCGGCTGAAGCGCGGGCAAGGCCGCGTCCAGTTCGGCCACCTGGCGATCAAACTCCGCGGCCGTCGTTTTCTTGAACAAGAAGGGGTAATCGCGGTGCACCGTCTCTTGCAAGAACCGCAAGTCGGTGCGCCAATCGTCCACCGTCGGCGTTTGCTGAGCTCGAAGTGCTCCAGCGAAAAACAGGCAACCGATCAAGATCCACTTTGCCTTCATCACCGCTTCCTCCACGTAATGCAAGTCCCGCAACCCCGGCCGCACAACGACGCGGCAGATTCCCGGCCCGCCCCAGCGCAAGCTCTGATCGGCTCGATGCCGCGTTACGAACCACCAAGCCTTACCCCTCGATCAGATCTTTGTTTCTGCGGCCCGCGTCAACTTGCACGAAAAAAAGGTGAGATTCCCTCCTGGGTAATCGGTTCATCCGCTCGAATGCGCTGCTTCAGGCTCGCCAGGCGGTTGCACCTAGGCCAACCTTCTTCGGGCGTACAGGGCTTCGCCTCACACCGCAGCAAGTAATCCGGATGCCAGTCCGAATTCACCAACGGGTGGTTCGTATAGAAGGTGAAATCGCCGCCATCGCCCGGCCGAAATCTCCGTTCAATCCGCATTCCGTTCCGGTGGTTGAACGTACCCTATCCAGTGATCGACACTGGCCTCGATTTCGTTGGCGCATGTCGAATAAGCGGCAAGGGGTTGGCCGATCGGGTCGGAAATGTCTCGTTGATCGGGGCGGAGCACGAAGGTCCGCGGCGATGCGTCCGGCCATTGGCTGATCACGGCTTGGCGATGGCCGGCGGTCATCGTCAAGATCAGGTCAGCGTGCCGCACCAATCGGTCGGAGAGCGGTTGGCTGCAATGGTCGGCCAAGTCGATCCCCCGTGCCGCCAAGATATCGACGGCCTCGCGCGACGCCTGACCACCGGGAAACGCGGCGATCCCCGCGGACTTCACCGACACACCGTGCGCCTCCAACTCGTGCGGCGCGCAACCGAGCCGCTCGGCCAACTTGGCTCGGAATAGCCGCTCCGCCATCGGGCTCCGGCAGGTGTTGCCGGTGCAAACGATCAAGACTTGGTATTGGGACAATTGCTTCAAGACCGACTCAGCGACCACCCCTTCTCGCAAGATCCGATATCGATTCTGCTCGACCAATAACACCGACGACGACTTGCCAAACCGACTCGGACCCGCATCGATCACCAGGTCGATCCCCGGCAACAGGGACTCGTCGATCAACTTGGCGTCGGTCGCATCGGGTCGCCCCGAGAGATTGGCACTGGTTAATACTAACGGACCGACGGTCAGCCGCAATATCCGCAAGGCGATTTCATCGGCTGGGACGCGAAATCCGATCCGCTGCTCCTGGACCACCGACGCCTGGACTTCCCTGGGCAAGCGATTCAACACACTATCGCTATGGGAATTCTCCAACACCAAAGTCACCGGGCCAGGCCAGCAGCGCCGGGCCAGTCGCCGGGCCAGCGGCGACATTTGCGGGATGTAATCGAGTGCATCGTCGCCGCTCTTGACGCAGAGAGCAAAGGCCTTGGACGCCAAACGCTCCTTGATTTGAAACAAGCGCGCGACCGCGGCCGGATTCAAGGCGCTCGCCGCCAGACCGTACACGGTTTCAGTCGGAATCGCCACGACCTTGCCGTGCGCTAAAGCGGCAACGGCCCGGTGGATCGCATCTTGGGGATCATCCGACCGATTCACCTGGTAAACCGCTGGATGCATTCCCTGGGATCCACAAAGTTGACGGTCAATTTCCTTCACTATATCGCCGCCGAATCACGGCGGTCAAGTTAAACGTCAATTGCCGATCACCGGCACGGCCACCGCAGCCAAGATCTCGTCCACCACCGTCTGGGCGGTGATCTTTCGCAGGCGGCTTTCCGGCTTGAGAATCACGCGGTGGTTCAAGACCGGACCGGCGACCATTTTGACGTCGTCTGGCAATGCAAAGTTTCGCCCGCGAATCGCCGCCAACGCCTGGCTGGCGCGGAACAACGCCAACGAAGCGCGAGGACTCCCCCCCAACGCCAATTGCGGGTGCCCCCGCGTCAGATGCACCACTTGCAAGATGTAGTTGCCAATCTTAGGGTCCACGTGGATCTCCCGGACCTGCCGTTGGGACTCCACAATTTCTTGCCCACTCACCACACTCTGTAACGTGTGGATCGGGTGCCCATGCTGCTGCGATTGCAACATTTTGAACTCCTCTTCCACGGTCGGGTACCCCAAGCTGAACTTCATCATGAAGCGATCGAGTTGCGCTTCCGGCAGCGAAAAGGTCCCTTCGTGATCGATCGGGTTCTGCGTTGCGATCACCAAAAACGGCGACTCCAGGGGATGAGTCACCCCGTCGACAGTAATCCGGCTTTCGGCCATCGCTTCCAATAACGCCGCCTGGGTTCGCGGCGTGGTCCGGTTGATCTCGTCCGCCAGGACGATGTTGGCGAACAACGGCCCCGGCCGGAATTCGAACTCCCCGGTCTTCTGATTGAAAATCGCCGATCCGGTGACGTCACTGGGCAGCAAGTCGGGGGTGCACTGAATCCTCTTGAAACTGCACCCCACGCTGGCCGAGAGTGCCCGAGCCAACATCGTCTTGGCGACGCCGGGGACATCCTCCAACAGAATGTGCCCCTCGCAAAACCAGGACACCAGCGAATACACCAGGGGCTGCCGCTTCCCCACAATCACCCGCTCCACATTTTGGATGATTTTCTTGGCCGTTTCCTGAACAGTCTTCATGTCGCCTCAAAAAAACACGGCCGCAGAAACTTGGCCCGAATCGTCGCCGCTCGTACGTCCCGCTACAATATAATCTCCCGCTGCAATCCCGCGAAACACCCGGAATCAACCACAGAGAGCCCGATGAATAGTATACACATGTACAGTTATTGCCCACTCGGGACCGAGGCAACCCGATCCGGAATTCGATCGGTCGAACGCGGGAGTCGAATGAATCGACTCGGCAGCCTGGCACTCCTGGCGGTTGGGTTGGGCGCCGCCATGGCGGCCGCCCAGGAGTCCACCGTGCCGGCGGTGCAAGACGAGTTGTCTCAGCAGATTTCGCAACAATGCGCGGCCTGGAATCGAGGCGACTTGGACGCCTTCATGGAATATTACTGGAAGTCGGACGGACTGACGTTTTCGTCCGGCGGCCGGACGACCCGCGGCTGGCAGGCGACCATGGACCGCTACGACCGGACGTACCGCGCGGCGAAGCAAATGGGAAAGCTCGCGTTCTCGGAACTCGAAGTGACTCCGCTCGGGGATACGGCCGCCTTGATGCTGGGACGTTGGCAACTCACCGAAATCGACAATCCTGCCGGAGGAAATTTTTCGCTGATCTGGCGGAAGATCGACGGGCATTGGCGGATTATCCACGATCACACCTCGCAGGATGAAGGCGAAAGGAAGTAGGCTGAAGGCGGTAGGCTGAAGGCTGAAGGCGGTCGGCCGGAACAAGTCTTCGTGGTTCCGGCAAGCCTCAAGCCTCAAGCCTCAAGACTCAGGCCTCCCCTGAAACGAAATTGCGGTTGGCTTGGTATAGAATAGAGCCGGAACGGCGGTGATTCGTATTTACACGGAGGTCGTCGAGTTCGTACCATCTTTCTACGCTAAACCCCCTGCCCCCAGGAGCCTGTCTGGAATGACACGAGCCCGGACGATCGTGGGCGCGCTGATTTGGATCGGCTTGCTGCTGGTTGCAGGATTTTATTGTTGGCGCGATCTGACGCAATCGCAGGCGAGCACAGTCTCGCAACTGTCGCAGTATCTGTTTGTCCCTCGTCGGCAAGTCGAGCTGCAATTTCCGGCGCCTCAATTCCTCTACGCGGGCGATCCGATTTTCGAGCGGCGAGGGGACCGATTCGTCCGAGTTGGCGAGATCATCTCAACCGGGCGGAAATCCGGCGAGCGGGCGCCGGGGGACTTGGCGGAGTACGCACTTGCCGAAATCTATTCGCACGCGAGCCCCCTCCGCGCGGGAGATCGGCTGACGTACTACCCCGCCTCGCAATCGATGGGGTGGGTGATCATGTCGCTGCTGACGCCGGACAAGCGGCAGCGGATCGAGTCGATTTTTGCGGAGGCCTACGCCCAACATTTCGACGCGATTTCGGAGGAATTCCGCCCGTTGGTTCAAGAATCCTTGCAGAGCGCGGCCCCGTTGATCTGGGAGCAGCTGCAGAACTCCTTGCGGGAGCAGCGGGAGCAATGGCGGACGATAGGCGAACGGTACCAGGTGGAGCTGTTGGAAAAACAGATCAACCCACTGTTGCGGCAGACGATATGGCCCACGGTGGTGCGCCAATTCCAACCGATTGCCGTTGAAATCGGTCAGGAACTGTGGGCGCGCTTGTCGTTGTGGGGTTTCGGCTGGCGGTATATGTACGATGTCTCGCCGCTGCCCCAACGGGATTTGACGCGGAAGGAATTCGAACGCTTCGTCGCGCGCGTGGCCGTACCGGTGATCGAAAGCAACTTGCCCCGACTGCTGGATACCCTCCGCGTGCTCTTGGTGGAATTGGCCGAAAGCGGTGAGGTTCGCGACGTGATTGCCAACAGCTTGCAGGCTTTGGCGGAGGATCGCGAGGTCCGCGATCTGGCGATCGCCTTGCTCAGCGATGTCTTGCTGCGAAACGAACGACTCAACGATCGTTTGTTGGAGATTTGGCGCTCGCCTGCCGCCGAACGAGCGATGCGGCTGACCAACGATCGATTGGACTTCGCGGTGACCCATATCGGCGCCGAGTTGTTCGGCGACCCGTTCGTGGCGATCACGCCGGAGTTTTCTCGTGTCTTGCGATACAAGGTCTTGAAGAAAGACTACCACTGGTTTCTGCTGGAACGGGGAGATCCCTCGGCAGGCGCATCGCCCCCGGCGACGGAAATCCGGGTGGTGGTGGGCGAACCGAGCCTGGAGAATCCGTTTCATATCCCTGCGGAGAGACGGCGTTGAGTTCCCCTGATGTGCCGCCAGCTGACCGTTCTGCCGCGGCGGGCGAGATTCGTTTGAACCATCTCTCGGTTTCGGCCGGAGACCGCGTGCTGTTGTCCGACGCTTCTGCGGTGTTTCCAGCCGGGAAGATCAGCGTGATTGTCGGACCCAGCGGAGTCGGCAAGTCCGTGCTCCTGCGGATCATCTCCGGGTTGATCGATCGGACGCATGCGGCGATACGTTTCAGCGGTGACGTCACCGTCGGGGACTCCCCTCGCGTGGAAGGGGAGATTGGCGTGGTCTTCCAATCGTTTGCCCTGTTCGATGAACTGGCGCCCCGGGCCAACGTCAAGATTGCCAAGGACTTAGGGGGAGCTCGCTCGCGCCAAATCGCCGTCGATGCGATGTTGCGGGAGTTGCGAGTCCCCAGCAACGTGCCAACGTCTCAGCTCAGCGGCGGGCAGCGACAGCGGCTGGCGATCGCCCGGACTCTGGCTTTCAATCCTCCGGCGATTCTCTACGACGAGCCGACATCGGGCCTGGATCCCGCCACCGGGGGCCAGGTCGCCCAGCTGATCAAGAGCACCCACGCCGCCCACCACAAAACTTCTTTGATCGTCACGCACGATTACGAGATCCTGTTGCCGATCGCCGATTGCCTGTACGTATTGGATCCGCAAGCCAAGCAGTTGACCGAAGTGCCGCGAGCCGACTGGCCCCAGTTGACTCAGTCGATGCAGAGCTTTTCGGCGGTCGTCCACCAGGAGTCGGAGCCGCAACTCCCCGACTGGAGCACGACGCTGCGAACCGGCGCGATCAACCTCTGCCAACAGACGACTCGCGTGCTGGAGGCCGCCGGGCTGGGGTTGGCCAGCCTCGTCCCGACTTGGCGCAATCCGACCTGGGGGCTTCGGTACTTCGCACATTACTTGCGGCTGGTCGTCGGCCCGACGGCCTGGTTTTATCTGGGCATCGCCGGCTTGATCATCGGGTTTGTCACGACCTACTTTATCTTTCAATATCTTCCGTACGCGGTCTACATCGAACCGCTGCTGATCGACGACCTTCTCTCCGCGATGGGGTTCACGCTGTATCGGATTTTCGTTCCGGTGCTGGCGACCGTTTTGATCGCGGCACGCTGCGGCGCGGCGGTCTCCTCCGACGTCGGCAGCAAGCAGTACGGCAATCAAGTCGATGCCCTGCAATCCCTGGGGGCCTCGCCTCGCAGCTACTTGCTAACCTCGATTCTTTGGTCGTTCATCTTGGGGACGCCGCTGCTGACGCTGCTCGCGTTTTTCTGTGCGAAATACATCTGCCTGGCGGTCTTCGTCGCAACCCATCCGGAGCATGGTCCGGACTTTTGGAGCTTCAATTTCCATTACGGGCTCACGAAATTCGGCGGCCCATTTTATCGCGGGACCGGTTGGCTGTTGACCAAATTGGTCACGTGCGGGTTGGGGATCGGGATGATCTCGTACTTTCAGGCGCGGCGGCCGAAATACTCCAGCAACGACGTCAGCAACTGCGTGACCGCCACGATTTTTTGGGCGACGCTCTACGTGTTGGTCGTGCATTTCGCCTTCGCCTTCTACGAGTTCAATCCGTTGGACGTCAAGAACTGATGCGCCCCCAAGCTCACGTTCGGCTGATCACCACGCCGCTCGATCGAGTCTTGGCGGGGCCGATGTTCGTCGTGACCTTGCTGTTCCTGGCCTGTTTCGCGTCGTTCTTGTACTTGCGGGATACCGAGTTCTGGGGAACCTACCGCGGGTATTTCATGCTGGCCCTGCTGGCGCTGTACCCGCTCTACCCGCTGGAGTTCTTGTGGCACTGGTGGCGGGGCAGCCGATTTCTAGGGCAGCATTGGTTTTTCTGCCTGCTGCCGATGACCCGCCTGGGCGGTCGCGATCACATCACCGGCCGCCATGTCTGGCTGCCGCGGCGCGGCTGGCTCCGCGCCGATAAGCAACTGGCGATGGGGTTGATCAAGACCTTTAGCGTGCCGATGATCCTGATTGCGCTGCTGGTTTTGCCCGTGGTCTTGATCGAGCTGTTCTATGCCGACGCGCTCGCCCGCAAGCCTTGGTTTCGCCTGGCGATCGATACCGCCTCCGCGTTTATTTGGTCGGCGTTTGTCCTGGAATTCGTCCTGGTCATGTCGGTGACTCGGAATCGTTGGCGGTATGTGCGGCAGAATTGGATCGACGTCGCGGTGATTCTGCTGCCGCTGCTGGACTTCTTGCGGATACCCCAATTGGGTCAGGTCTTGGCGCTGAAGCAGCTGACGCGGACCGCTCGGCTCTATCGTTTGCGGGGGCTGGTGATCCGAGCCTGGCGAGCGGTGTTGACCTTAAAGATGATCGACAAGGTCATCCTGCGCGACCCCGCGATCCGACTCGACCGCCGCCGCCAACTGCTGATGGAAATGCAGGAGGAAGTCGCCCGGCTGCAATTGGAGATCCGACAACTGGAAGTCTTGTTGGAAGCCCGCCAGCGAAGAGATCTTGAGCGACGCCGCCAGTCCCATCGGCCACCCGTCGACGACTCGTCGCCAGAAGCGGTCGCCAACCGGATGGCCGCCACAATTTTTTTGAGCAAGGCAAAACCGCATTCCTCGGCCAGCCAAAGTCGACGCCCCCCGGTTCGCGAATCCGCCCAGCGGATATCGCCCGACGAGTCCGATCCGAAGTCGGTCTGACGGCGCCGACTTCTCGGTCAGCACGCCGTTCGTCGGCCTGCGAAATCGTGCCGCCGAGGGGAAGATGCACCGATTCGTATCCTTTCACCCACCCCTTTACCGACCAATTCATCGACCAATTCACCCTCCCGCGAATTGCGAACACATCCCTGAGCCCGCGGGAGGGTCGGACGCACGATGCGGCCGGGGAGGGGAAGTGGCACCGTCCCAGACCTAGTCTGGCTCGGCACCGATTCGGCGTCGGAGCGAGGAAGAGTTTGGGAACGCTAATCTGTGCTGATCGACGGAAAAAAGGGCGGAGCCAGGGACACAGCGGAGCCAGGGACACAGCAGTTGTAGCCGAACGCAACGACAAACACCGCCTTTAGACAGTTGTTTTTGGACTTCAAGGCAACCCTCGTCCTGGGGTAGGAGGGAGGCTGGAGACGGGAGAGCCCTGGAAAGTGCCCGTCACTATCTGGCGAGCGAATGGCAACTCTGGAATCCGCGGTAACTCGCCCGTTTCCGGGACCTCCGGGAACGATGTTCCAACTCTTAGAAATGCCGAAGCGTTCCATGAACGCACGACATTCTTCCTCCGTTTCCTCCGTTGCCTCCTGTTCAAGAAATGAAGATTGGAACAGGAGCAAACGGAGGGACCAGAGAGAGAAGGAAAGTCAGAAGATGGCCTGCGGTCTCCTTGCTTCTCACGACCAGAAGTAAGTACACACCTATACCCTAATGTGCGGGCTTCGATTAATCTGCGCGAATCTGGACGATCTGCGGTTGGTACGGGCCGGCTGCCGGTCGAGCGGATGCATGGCTGCACCGACGCACCTCTCGATTCGGCCTCGGGATGCCGCTCTGTGTTGGCACGTCGGCGACTCGGCCGAAGAAAAGTGGAGGGTGGGCCGCGCCCGTAGGTTGAACGTGAACTCTCCTCGGGGATCAACCCCGAGGCATCTGCTTGGACCGATGGGATTTGAGGCGGCGCGTTTGTAGGCTGAACGTGAACTCTCCTCGGGGATCAACCCCGAGGCATCTCTTTTCGCGTGAGTCGCTTCCGGAACCCAGCGGGCGAATGCGGATTCCCGGGTCAGAATACGGAGAGGGATGCCGGAATCTTGATAGAACCGATTGGCAAAGACCGTAAGCGTTCCCGGGGCGAACAACAGAATGGTTCACTTTGAAGGGGTCGGACCCATTTTTGGGAGTTGGCGTACATTGCAGGTTGCCCTTGCAAGCCGAAAAATGCGTCAGCCCCCCCGGCGCGTGAACGGTTACGCGAGGACCCTACGAAAAACAGTCCGGTAACGCTCAAATGCTTTCCTTTAAGGGCTTTCGTTCAAGAGCTTTCCGCTGTTCACCTGCCGGTGATTTCTGCGCTTCTTCCAGGTTACCGGAAGACCCGCGCGGAAAAAGTTCGACGTGTCTGAACCGGAGTCGGTTTCAGCGTGTCGTCCCGGGGCTTGAAACCCCATCCAAAGCAATGCCCCTTGGCGGACTGGAATTGCCTTCCCCCTTTCGCTAAAATACCGCTTCCCGGCTGGCTTTCTGGCCGTTGTACGCACCTGTAGCTCAATTGGATAGAGCATCGGTCTACGGAACCGAAGGTTAGAGGTTCGAGCCCTCTCAGGTGTACTGCGATTCGTTACGGCAGGATGAACACGGCGCCCATGGTCGAAAGCGACTGGTAGATCAAGCCGCGGGGGGTGACCGGGTAGTGGGAGAGATAGGCGGGATTGCACGAGCCGGGGCGGTAGTAGCCCAGCGCGTACGCGCGGGAGCAGGGGTGGTCGCCGCCGATCTGCAGGGGTAACAGCACCGTGGAAACGAAGAAATGTCCGGCGGAATATACCGGCTGGGCGCAACCGTGGTCAAAGCCGTACCGCTCCAGGTTGGGCGCTTCGTAGTACAGCGGCCGATGGTAAAAATTCGGCGCTGCCCACGCAAAGGCCCGCGGTTGCCATTGAACGTAACTCAATTGACGCGGACCGACTTCGATCGTCGCGGATTCCGCGTAGTCGCCGTAGTGCCGATCGGTGAACCGTTCGGGCTCGACTAATTTGTTTTCCGCTCCGACGGGAATCCCGACCCGGCTGAGCGGTGAGGCGGGAAGCGGTTCGCGCATCCGAGTCAGCAATTCTTGTTCTCGATCCGATTCTTGCACCTGTTGTGTGGCGGAATCGGGGACCTGCCGAATCGAAAGCCCCTCTTGATCTTGGACGGGATCTTGCGGCCAGGTGAATTCTGCGGTCCGTTGCGTTGCGCCGTCGGCCAGCGTCATGTCGACCGGTTCGGTCGGAATGGGGCGCTGGACTCGGAATCGGGAGAGCTCGACGAACAGCGGCATCTCGGAATTGACTTGGGGTTCGGCGGCAATCGATTCGGCGTCGTCAGGTTTGGACTTGTGGCCGTCGACCTCTATTGTTTCGGCCAGAGCGGTGCTGCTCAAAATAGGAGGTCCCGCATCCGCGGATTCGGGCGCCGACGCATCGCTCCAGGACGGGGGACCGGCGACAGCCGCGGTGTCGAAGCCCTTGGTTTCATCGCCAAACCCGGCGTCGATCGCTGCCGCCAGGGAATCACCGCTGAGGATGGGTGGCCCGAAATCGGGCATTTGCATATCGATTTGGAATTCCTGCGGATCGCGGAACAATTCGATTTCCCCAGCCGCGGCGACGTCGTTGGGGTTGGGAGGACAAGGCGAAACGGCATCGGCGGCCAATGATTCGATCGCCACATCTGCCGTAACGATTTGCGGGAGCGGCGCCGCCAGTTGCAATTCGGGTTCGGCAGGACGATCCAAGGGAACGTGGGAGGGAATCGTCAGATGTGGACAAGGCGTGGCCGCCGCTAGGGCTTGAAATTCAGTCGGTGCATGGGGAGCGGGGACTGGCTGGGGCGAAGTTCGTTGCCGTCGACTGGAAGCCGCGGCGGGAGTCGGAGCGGCCGACTGGACCGCCGGCAACAGATATTCATGCGAGTCGACCGTGGTCGGTGGCGAGGCAATCGACTCGGATGGGTTCTGCGGCGGCGGCGGCATGACTTGCGACGGAGCAGGACGCCGAGTCGTTCGGCGGGATTGGCCGTACGAGCTATCCGGCAAAGCCAGCCAGGCCATGGCAACGAGGGCTGCCACCAGCAACGCGCGTGGCGAGGCTGCAGCGGACATCCGCACACGTAAGCTAGCTATTGGGTAGGAACCGGACATCCGGAGCATCTTGCCCCCCTGAAAAAATTTCGCGCTTAGTCTGTCGTTTCGACACGATTTCATTGAAATCATTAGCGCAATTGTTTCGGTTCTCCCGATCTTTCCACGATTTCCCTTATTTTCAGCTGTTTTGGCGGGGAAGGAGGGCTCGGATGAAAGATATTCTGCAGGGGGAGAATAGGTTTGTGGATCTGCCCGGAGTCTACTTGGGGGGCCCGAGGCACCCGGGGCTTCGCGTCCCCAAATACCCCGCCTTTTGCATTGTTCTGACTAGAATGGAGCGAGGCCTGCTCGCCATTGCCCATTTGTCTGAGGCTGCCATGTTATCGATCTTGCGCCGCTTGTTTTCTCGAAAAGGTTCACCAGCGCGACCGGTCTCGCCGGATGTCGACACTGGGGTCCGTTTGCAGTATTCGAGACTGGAGCCGCGGATCGTATTGGACGCCAGCTTTTCGTTCGCGGGGGGCCTGCTGACACTGAACGGGTTCGACGGTGTCGGTGAAGGGCTATCGATTTCCGAGGGGGGTGGAAATACCTACCTCTTTACGTTGACGACGGGGACGTGGAGCGGCGTCGATGGACTCGCTGTTTCGGGGGACACTCTGCAGGTCTTGACGGCCGATCGCGCCCAAGTCCTCGGGCTGCAAATACTGGACAATTTGGGAAACGACTTTGATATTCAGTTCACGACCGATGTCAATTTCTCGCCCCTCTCGCAAGACTTGAATGGCGACTTGATTGCCGGCGGGGACTTGTTTATCGACGGGGTCGGGGCGATTTCGCAGACGGCGGGGTCGTCGGTCACGGTCGAGAATTTCCATGTCATCGCCGATTCGATCACGCTCAACGACGCGGACAATGATTTTGATTCCTTGCAATTGACGGTGGCCGACGCCTCGTTGACGGACACGGACGATGTGCTGTTACTGGATATCAATGCGACCAACAATTTTTCGCTCACGGCCGATGGCTCGATCACGGACGATGCCAACACGCAGATTGCGGTCACCAACAACTTGACGCTGTTGGGAGATTCGATCGTCTTGGCGGACAACGGCGTCAATCAATTGGGTGTCGGGGGTTTGGCTTCGTTTTCCGCCGGCTCGATCACAATCGATACGGCGGGAACGGTGAATTTTCTGCAGCTGCAGGTGAACTCGGCGGGGAACGTCGCGATCACGGAAGACAGCGACACGGAGTTCAGCGGGGCCAACACCGCCGACAACTTGACGGTCCTTTCGGCCGGCTCGATTCGCGACGCCGTCGGGACGCAATTCACGATCACGGGCGACGCAGACTTTTCGGCGGCGGACGAAATCGTGCTAAGTGACAACGGGACCGACGCGCTGGATGTGGGTGGAACGGCGACTTTTCGTGCCGACGATGCAGATATTTCCGTGGGGGTCGCGTCGACATTTTCTCCCTACGACAGCAATTTGAACCAAGGGAACCCGGATAGCGGCGCGACGGTGAACTTCGGCGATCTGTCGTTTGATAGCGCCGATGCCGGGGATACCAGCCGTGGCGAAGTACAGATCAAGGAGGACTCGTCGACGACGTTGACGACGGTTGCTCGAGCCCGTTCGATCTATCTCGGGACGGAGGGGGGATTTACCGAGGCGCAATGGTCGGAGATCGACCTGGCCAACCCGGCCGGTGGGGTGACGAATCTGTTTGTCGATGCGCTGAATGCCGTGGTTTTGGCGAATACAGGGGACTCCCCCGTTGCGGTCGACGGACTGGCGTTTTTCCGGTCGCGCAACTCGACTGTCGACGTCGGAGTCAACACCGGGACCGGGGCCGATTCAGGAGTTGCCGTGACCTTGGGGAATCTGGCATTTCAGAGCCCGGGACAAGTCCGAATCACGGTCGACAGCGCGGTGCAACTGGACTGCGCGAGTACGGCGGGTACCTTGGCCCTGAATGTGAACGGAGCGCTCACCGATACGGCGGTTGCGACGCTGGTGGTGAGCGGCGATGGGGTGGTGGCAGCCAGCGGTGCGCTGACGCTTGCAGACAATGCGATGAATGCCTTCACGATCAACGGGGCGGCCACGCTCAGCGGGTCGTCGATCGCGCTAGGTAGCGCCGGTGCGGCCAATTTCGCGTCGCTCAACTTCAATTCTCCCGGGGACGTGGCGATTCAAGAATCCAGCAATACGCTGTTGTTCGGCGCGAATACAGCGAACAATCTTCAGCTGGGATCGGATGGCTTCATCCGCGACGACGTGGGTACGACGATAGCCGTTGCCGTGGACGCGGCGTTGGCGGCGACGACGGACTTGACGTTGGCCAACAGTGCTGGCGATGTTTTGGATGTTGCGGGAGCGGCAACCACCTCCGGCAGCGCGATCGCCTTGGGGACAGTAGGGATAGCGAATTTTGGCGCGGTCCGGTTCAATTCGGCCGGTGCGGTGAATATCCGGGAGGCTTCGGATCTCCAGGTTTTCGGGGCGAATACCGCCGCGTCGCTCGTGTTGAATTCGACCGGGGCGATCGGCGACGACGTTGCCACAACGGTGGCTGTGACGGGGAATGCGACTCTGACGGCGACCGGTGCGGTGACGCTGGCGGACAACGCCGGGGACAATTGGGGGATCGGCGGGGATGCCCAACTAGGTGGTTCGGTGATCGCGATGGGTCTGGTCGGGGAAGCCAACTTTGGAACGCTCCAGTTCAATTCGACGGGTGATGTCACCGTTCAGGAGAATTCGGCCACGACGTTGTCCGGGGCAAACAGCGCCAACAACTTGAACTTGCAATCTGCCGGTGCGATCGATGATCAGGCGGGAACCGGCGTCAACGTGGCGGTGAATGGGACTTGGACGGCGGCCGGGCCGATCACCTTGGCGGATCAAGCTGGGGATACGTTGGTGGTCGGAGGGAACGCGGCGTTCGTAGCGCCGGGGCAAGACATCTCCGTCGGCGTGGCCTCGGCATTTTCTCCGTTTATCTGCGGGATGAACCAGGGGAATCCAGACAGCGGAGCGACGGTCAACTTCGGCACCCTCAGTTTCGATGCGGCGAACGCAGGCGACACCGCTCGGGGCGAAGTCCAAATCAAGGAAGATTCGGCGACGACGTTGGCGGGGGTGGCCCGAGCTCGCTCGTTGTATCTGGGGACCGAAGGGGGCTTTGACGAGGTGCTCTGGTCGGGGATCGACTTGGCCAATCCAGCCGGCGGCGACACGAACTTGTTCGTCGATGCGGCGAACGCGGTGGTGCTGGCCGACACCGGGGGCTCGGCGGTCAACGTGAGCGGGCTGGCGATCTTCCGCTCGCGGACCTCGACCGTCGATATCGGCGTCGATAGCGGCACAGGCTTGGATTCGGGCGTGGCGGTGAATCTGGGTCGCTTGGCGTTTCAAAGTCCTGCTCAAGTCCGGGTCACTACCGACAGCGGAACGATTTTGGATTGTGCGAGCACGGCCGGGACGCTGATTCTCAACGTAGGGGGGTCGCTCAGCGACACGGACGATGGAAGCGTCGTTGTCACGGGGAACGGCACGATCCAGGCGGTCGGGTCGATCGCGTTGGGCGATGCGGCCACGAATCAATTGAGCATCGGCGGTGCGGCCCTGCTCTCGGGGACTGCGATCGATATTTCCGCAAGCGGTACCTCGAACTTCGGAACACTCAACTTCAATGCCACGGGCAATGTCTCGATCCAGGAGGATTCCGACATGGTGCTCACCGGCGCAAATACTGGCAACCAGATCGCCCTGGGCTCGTCCGGTTCGATCACCGACGCCGCGGGAACGTCGGTGGCCGCAGGTGGCGACATGAGCATCGGGGCGGCAGGTGCCGTCAACTTGTCCGACCAGGCGGGAGATATTCTGTCGGCTGCGGGCCATGCGACGATCTCGGGAAGCTCGATCGCAATCGACTCGATCGGCGCCGTGAACTTCGGCACGTTGCAATTCAATTCCAGTGGTGGTGTGGCGATTGCGGAAGACTCGGACACGGTTTTGTCCGGCGCGAGCACCGCCGATCAGGCCGATCTCATTTCGGCGGGATCGCTCACCGACGCGACGGGCGCGACGGTCGCCGTGACGAATGATCTGAGTATGGCGGCGGCGGCCGCAATCAACCTGAATGATGAAGCCAGCAATGCCTTGACTGTCGGTGGGGGCGCGACGCTGTCGGGTACGGCGATCGCGATCGGGAGCCCTGGCGCGGTGAATTTTGGTACGTTGAATTTTAATTCGGCGGGCGCCGTCGATATCAGCGAAGATTCCGCGACGGTGCTAAGCGGCGCCAACACGGCGAATAGCTTGAGTTTGACGTCCTCTGGCGGGATCAGCGACGCGCCGGCCACGACGTTGGCGGTCGTGAATGGTTCGAGCCTGGTGGCGGGGGGGGCGATCTCGCTCGCGGACAACGCGGCAGACCAGTTCGTGGTCGGAGGATTGGCAGCCTTTCAAGGGACGTCGATCACGCTGGCCGCGGCAGGCGTCGTGAACCTGGGCCAACTGAACTTTGTGGCCACGGGCGGCGTCGACATTACGGAAGACTCGGAAATGCGATTGACGGGCGTCAATTCGGCAGCCAGTGCCAGCCTGGCGTCGGCGGGCGCGATCGGCGACGATCCGGCGACGTCGATCACGATTTCCGGCAACTTGGCGATGACGGCTGCCGGTGCTGTCTCGCTGGCCGATAACGCGGGGGATGTGCTGGATGTTGGCGGAAACGCCTCGTTCAACGGAACAACGATTGCGCTGAATTCAGTCGGCACCGTGCAGCTTGGTTCACTCACGTTCAACGCGCCGGGGGCCGTTTTTGTGGCGGAGGACTCGGCGACTCAATTGTCGGGGGCGAATACCGCCGGATCTCTGCAATTGATATCGAGCGGCGCCGTGACCGATCAAGCTGGAACCAGTGTGGCGGTGACGGGCGCGGCCTTGGTCCAAGCCGGCGGGGCCATCGTGTTGGCGGACTCCGGAGGGGATAATTTCGCGATCGGCGGCAATGCGTTGCTGTCCGGCGGCTCGGTCGCCGTGGGAACGGGCGGCGCCGCCAATTTTGGAACGCTGACGATCCAAACCAGCGGCAGTGCGACTGTCGTAGAAGGCTCGGATACAACGTTTGTTGGAGTGAACAACGCACAGTCACTGCAGGTAACGTCGGCCGGCGCGATCACCGATGGGGCGGTCACCACCTGGCAAGTGACAAACCAGGCGACGCTCTCCGCGGCGGCTGGAATTCAACTGAACGACCAGGTCGGCGACGTTTTGAACGTGGGGGGCGATGCGACTTTCGGCGGAACAACGATCATCATTGGCTCGGCGGGCGCGGCGAATTTCGGCAGTTTGAATTTCAACTCCGCCGGACTGGTTGCGGTCGCTGAAGACAGCGCGACGCTCTTACGCGGAAGCAACACGGCGAACGGGCTGGTCGTCTTGTCGGCCGGCACGATCGAAGACGCCGTGGGGACATCGGTTGTCGTCACGGGGAACGCCTTTCTGCAGTCCAGCGGCACGCTCCAATTGGCAGACTCAGCGACCGACGACTTGGCGGTCAGCGGCCAGGCCAGTTTCCTGACGGGTGGAAATGGCGCTGTGCTGGTCGGAATGAATCCGGCGTTCCAACCGTTCGATGCCAGTTTTGCCGTGACCAATGCGGACAGCGGCGCGACGGTGAACATGGGTGCGATCTTTTTTGATACGGCCAACGCGGGGGACACGATTCGCCAGGAAGTCCGCATCCGCGAGGACTCCGGCACCGTGTTGGTGGGGCTTAGCCGAGCCAGTTCGTTGTACCTGGGGACGCAGGGATCGGTGGACGATTCGCACGTCGCCGCGATCAACCTGGCGACACCGCAGGGTGGGGCCAGCAATTTGTTCTTCGACGCACAAGGCTCGATCCGCGTCGGCGAAACCGCCGGGATTTCAATCGCCGGACAGGGGACCTTCCGTTCGGCCACATCCTCGGTCGAGATCGGTGTCGTTGGCGGGACCTTCACCGATTCGGGTCAAGTCGTTCAGACGGGTGGACTGACGGTGCAGGCGCCGGGCGTGGTCCGGGCGGTGTTGGACAGTACGATTCAACTGCAATTCGACAACTTTGGATCGAGTCTCAGTCTGGCCGGAACGAACATCTTCGACGGCGCGTCGGCGACGTTGGATACCGATGGCGTGTTGCAGTTGGTATCCGCCGGCAATATTCGCCTGGGGGATGGCGCTGCGGTTGTCACGTTGGGTCTTGGGGAATTGCGGACACAGGCGACCAACGCCTCGATCGAACTGGATTCCTCGGCGAATCTGGGCGGCAGTTCGGTTGCCGGTGTGTATCATCTGACCGCGACCAATTCAGCCAACTCGCAATTGATTCAGACCAGTGGACTGATCGCGGCAAACGCCGGCGCATTTGAGGCGTCGGGGGCGGTCGTGTTGCGTAACGCCGCGCTGGGCACGGTAGCGATCGACGCGGCCGGCGCGTTCTCCACAGGCGGTATTCCCCTGAATGCGGTGGTTCCCGCTGGGGATTTGCCGAGCGAAGTTGCGGCCCTGGTGCGGAACAACGGGGGCTTGATCGTGGGAGATGTGAGCGATCCGTTTACATTGGCAACCGTTTCCGGGATTCAGACGAACGACGGCAACGTGTACCTCGAGACGTTGGGGGCCGGGAACGACTTGACGATTCAACGGCCGATCGCAGCGGGGAATGCGGACAACACGATTTTGCTGGTCGCGGGCGGCCAGTTGAATTTGAATGCTCCGCTCTCTCGCGGGAATCCGCTGACCGATGGGTTGGTAACACAGGTCGCTCCCGAAGTCGTGGTGAATAACCCGACCTTGTTCAATCAAGTCGACCCGGTCACGGGCCTGCAATCGGTCCGGTTCAGTTATGGCGTCGCGGGCGAATTGCGGTTTACCGCCCGAGTCGATTGGGCGGACGGCACCAGCTTCGACGTCTACGTTGGCAACGTGGCGGGCCCGCCGGCGGGCACAATCGTCGTGGCGGGTCTGCAGTTCGCGCACCCCAATGGAATCTCAACCATCGACGTGACCAAGTCGACACCGTACGACGCCACCTTTTTGGTGTCGAATCCGCTGTTGACCAGCACGTTGACGATCACCGACGATACACAGATTCAAACGTATTCCAGCGGTGGCGCAACCGATTTGAACTCGGCCGCCATCGACTTCAACGCAAATGTGACCGATTTCGCGCCTGGCGTACCGCCGGAAGCGCCACCGCCGGTCGTCTTGGGCTTTGTGCCGCCGGAAGAAGAAGAGTTTCAGGAAATCAGCAATCCGGACGTGCGGCAAGTGGAGTTCGATGACGTCCAAGCCGCGATCGGCCAGCAAGACGAACTCGCCAAGTTGTATTCGGTCTTCTTGGACGATCCCAACAACCCCCGGCGGGATTGGCCGGAGGAACTGGATATCGAGTCGATCAAGCGTCAGATTTTGAGTAGTCCCAATTCGGTTTTCCGCCCGGGGACCTACGAGATCATCCGCCAAAAGGAAGGGCAGGACCCCGAGGTGCTCGAGACGTTTGAGAAGGACGTCGATCCGGAAAAGAACAAGGACAACAACGCCGCAGCGCCGGCCGTGGACGCCGATTTGGGCCAACAGCGTCAAATGCCGCTCCAGGATCCGGACGCGTCCCAAGATGCATCCATTTGGATCCGGGAATGGGAGACGTGGATGGCCCAAGGGAACTTCCCGCAATTCCGCGATTCGACGGAGCCGACGGATGGGGGCGAGGCGCCGCAGCAGCCGATGGACGACGTGCCGCAGGTTCCTCGATTTACCGTCGCTTACGCGGCGCTTTCGCAAACCACGGACATCGCCCGCAACGACGACGTCGCTGAGGGGGAATCGATGCAGGACGATATTCCGCCCATCGCGCCGGTGTCTTCCCACAGCTTGCTGGTGGGGGGAGCGGCCGCCATATTGCAGATCCACAATCGATGGCGGAGGCAATCAACTGGCGGCGGGTCGGCCGCACCACCTTCGTCCAGTCCAGAGTGTGCTGCATCGGCGCCGCCGGCGTTCGATCAGCGTGCGCGACGGCGTCGACGCTTATTGGGTTGATCGCATTCCGGCGCGGCGTTCGATCTGTTGCGATTCCTCTTCCGGCACCCGATAATGGCCGTGGTCTTGCGTGCGCCGCGGACCGGATCGGACGCTTAGGGAGAGGAGCTCTCAGATGAAATGCAGCGCCTGCGGAAAGAAACTGGCCACTGGCAGCAGCAAATGCCCTCGGTGCGGCCAGCTGGTGCAAGCGGCGGACTCGCCTTCCGTCGAACCGTTGCCGACCGCAACGATGCAACTTTCGGAGTACCCTGCGCCGATTGCCGGGAGCGGTTCGTCCGCGAGCATCGCGCCGCCCGTTGGCGGATCCGCTCCC
>JBGSLW010000280.1:0-2326 GCA_041740495.1 Pirellulaceae bacterium | reverse complement strand
GCCTCCTGGGCGGCCATCGTCACCGCGGCGAACGCCACCCGATCGTAGCCGAACGTGGCCACCGCCGAGCAGAACAACTCGAACACATCCTCCGGCGTTTCGGCCGCATTGGACTTTTCGATGAATTCGCCGATCTGCATCATCTCGACCCGCTCAAGCCGGAGTAGAAACCACTCCTGCGGGCGAGGCGGACGCCCCGCACCCGAGACCATGTCCAACTCGGACGCCTTGGCGGAACCGGCGGCGGCAAGCCGCAAACGCTATTTCTGCTCACTCTCCACAATTACCCCTTCACGCACTTCGTCGTCCGCTTGCGCCGCGGCATGCTCAACGGTGTGCGTCAATGCATCCAGTTGGTTTCGGTCTCCTTCGTCAACATTGGCTCCGCTGCCGTGGCATGTCGTCCCACGGTCAATGGATCCTTGGCGTGCCGACCGCGGTTTCTGGAATGGCGAAACTGGGCTTCTGAAGTGTCCCCGTGTTCCCCTCGACCGCCGATCCCCATTGGCGTGCGCACAAGAAATACCCCATATGGGGGAATAAGGGACCACTTATCGGATTATGTCAAGCGCGGCGGATCGCGAACGCCATGGGGAACACCATCGACAAGATCCGACCGGCCCTACCAGATTGAGTAGGTAGAAACCCTTACGCGATGATGGCTAGTCTCAGGATACGCAGGATAGTTTGCACTCTGCGGTGTTGGCGACATTCGGGGGAGCGAGATCATGTTGGGAACGCTTATTGGTTTCGGGAACATCGACCGAATGAGCTATTCGCACCTGGCCTTGACCGCCGGTGTCCAGCCGGACACCGTCAGCCCCCACGACAAGGAAGCGCTCGAAGCTCTCGCCCGGCATTGGGACGAGGTTCGCCTCCCCAATCTGATCCGGGGCGCCGCCCGCTCCCGCGATCTGGGGGAAGTGCACCGGGGCGTTGCCCGCCAGTCGATCCAGGCGGCGCGTGCCGCTCGCCGGCAAGGGGACGAAACCACTTATCTCGAGAACCTCAAGATCGCCCGCGATGCGCTCTGCAAGGCCCGTGAATGCTATCGATTCGCCCGCCAGTGCGAGGGCAAAGCCCAGGCCGTCATCCTCACCGGTGGTTGTTCGACCCTGGAAAACTGATTCCGAACCAGAAATCCCTAAGCACCGATCGGGAAGGCGCATCCCCCGCACTGCGGATCTGGGTGCGCACGGCAGTGCCGCCAGCGAACTCCCCGTCGGTCGCGGACATCGGCGTGCGTCGCTGGAGAGGCGCACCATTCGTTAGATCGTTCGTTCGCCGGCACGACCGGTTTCAAGCCGCCCGTGCCGGCCGCTCTTCCGCGATCCGCAAGATCGGCAGCTCTATGCCATGATAGCGGCTCACCTTGGAGAGGGCGTTTCGGGTTACACTGAACTTACCGGCAACGACGGGAAGTCCACCCACCTTCTGGGGGCTGCCCATGAGGTCGACGCTGCAGCCGGCTTTTCCGATCGCGTTTCTGAGAACCGGTAGCATCGTGAGGCACAGATACTCGCGGATGCCCGAAGTGACACCGAATTCGAACAGAGCGCAGACCAACTCCGCGCAGGCGCGCTTTCTCGTTTCCGGATCCAGATCCTTGTCAACGCCGAAACGGGTGATCTCCCAGACGTCGGGTCGGGAGGGGAACTCGCCACTGTCCACCAAGTCCGGCCACAACTCCTTGATCATGTAGGGAAACGTGGTCGGGATCAGGCGCATCATACCCCGCACCTGCAGATCGGCGTCCCGCCACAGGAGGTAGACGGCGGCGGGCGTGTCGAACTGGTCCCACTCCATGCCGCGATAGTTCGGCACATCATAGTGCTTGCGTTCGACGAAGACCCGGTGACGAAGCCGGTACATCGAGGGCAGGGCGTCGCCGAGCAGATGGGCGGTTTCGAAAGTGATGGCGTCGATCATTTTGCATCCCCCTGGGAATCACTGTGTTCGTGTTTTGTTCTATTTCGGATCCAAAAAAACAACCCATTTGGGTCATTTCTTTGTTTTGACGCCGCCGGAGCATCGGGTGGTTCGCCGCGACCTCGGCGCAGTCCACCGCAACCTTAACCGTCAGCTTCAATGAGAACAAATAAAGAACATTTGCGTCCGTGTCAAGGGGTTTCGAAATCAACGGCTTTTTTGTCGTCGGCGGCGGTTTTGGCGTTCGGGGCCATGGTCGGACGGTCTGGGTTTTCGTCGTCGATTCGGGCCGAACGGAGGAGGGGAGGGTGACGACGGCGGCCTTGGGAATATCGCCGCCCTTCGGCGAACAAGCGCGCCCGATCCCGAGCCACCGCGTACCCGAACCAGGGCGGGC
>JBGSLW010000279.1:0-2156 GCA_041740495.1 Pirellulaceae bacterium | reverse complement strand
TTGGGCTTCCGACAATCGGATAATTCCGTCCATGGCTTGTTCCTGGGCTGGAGTCGTGATAACCCCAACCTAAGTTCAAGCCATACTTTTTTCCTACACCAGTTTTCTCCAGCGCTTCGCTCTTCGCGTGGACCTATTTAGGCCGAATCGAGTGCACTAAACGCCTTTCACCTTACGCTCTCCCCGGCAGCGGGGGGGGAGAGGACAGGGTGAAGGGGCCGAAATGCCTTCGGATCGGCTTTAAGTCATGTACCCGAACGACGGAGTTGCTTGCGAAAAATCTGCCTTTGCGTTCGCCAACAAATCGATCGGTCCTGTCGCCGCCGTCCAATGAGTCTCGAAAGTTACGCGGGACTCCAATGTCATTTTTCACGGGAATTTGATCAGACAATCGACATGCTTTGTTGAACGCCCCGCCAAAAGCGCCGGCACGTTCGGGATTTGGATTCGTGCAAAGCCGGCGCCTTTGGCTGGGCGTTAAACGAAGACGAGATATGGGACAGGCTCCTATTTGCTTTGACTCGATTCCATGAGATAATTCCGGTGGAGGGGCACAGGGGCGGAGCGCGAAGGGAATTCCGATGGCAGCGCGACGGTGGATGAGTATCGCCGGCTGGGCGATCTGTGCGGCGAGTTTGGGGTCGGTTGTAGGACAAGAATTTTGTGTAGCCATGCCCCAAGGTGCAGCGGCTTCCTCAGGCAAAATTCTTTTTGAACGGTCTTGGAATGTCGGAGATTCCGGCGCGGGCGCCGATGGGCTTGGCCCGCTCTTCAATGCCGACTCGTGCGCCTCCTGCCATCATCTGGGGGGCGTTGGCGGCGCCGGCGCGAACGACGAAAACGTCGATTTGTTGGCGGTCCATTGGGACAAGTTGAGTTCGGAGGGCGATCGCGAGCGAGCTCGGCAGGTCGCGCGTGAAATACACCCCGAACTCGAGCGACTTTCCGCCTTGCCGTTGCACCGATTCGCGATCGATCCGGATTACGAGCGCTGGCGTTTCCAGGCATTGGGACTCAAACCGGGAAGCCGGGCGCTGACCTGGGAGGATAAGGGCAAACTCTACGGGACGCTGGCAGCGCGGCTGACGGCCAGCCAGGGGCCGTTGTATTTCAAGCATCGCCGCGTCCCGTTCGTATTGACCCAGCGCAATCCACCCGCGTTGTTTGGCGCCGGCTGGATCGACCAGATCTCGGAAGATGCCCTGCGGGAACTGGCGGACGAACAACGCGGGCAGAGCCTGGGAATCAGTGGTCGACTGGCCGTATCCAACGATGTCGCGGGCGATCCATTCACAGACCGCAAAACGAGAGAAGCAGACAACCCAGGAGGAGTCCCCCCGGTCGGCAAATTCGGCTGGAAAGGACACACCGCCAGTTTGGCCGAATTCGTCCTGGCGGCTTGTGCGAACGAGTTGGGACTGCAGACGATTCACCATGCACAGCCCCTCTCTCCCGATAGCGGCGGCCGCCCCGTGGAAAAAGACGACCTCACCCCGCAGCAATGTCGGAGCCTTTTGATGTTCGTCGCCAAACTGCCGCCGCCGGTCCCTCCGACGCATACCCGACTGGACGCCTCCGCGACTGCACGCATGGGCGAAACATTGTTCAGCAATCTGGGATGCGTGCACTGCCACGTCCCGATGGTCGATGGCGTCGCGGGGATTTACAGCGATTTGTTGTTGCACGACATGGGGGGCGAGCTCGCCGATCCGGTATTGGCGAATCCGCCTCGCGGGCGGGAATTTCCGGACGCGCGGCAAATCGGCGGTTGGGGCGTCGCGGCATTGCCGCCATCGTCGATTCTTTCGACTGGGGAGATTCGCGAGCTATCTCGCGACTGGCGGACTCCACCATTGTGGGGTGTCGCCGATTCCGCACCGTATCTGCACGACGGCCGCGCAGCCACTTTGCACCAGGCCATTCGCTTACACGGCGGCGAGGCCAGTGAAGTCACTCGCCGCTACGTGGACCTGGCGCCGGAGGCTCGGAGTGCGCTCCTGGAATTCCTGGCCACTCTGCAGGTCCCCGAGTCGACTCAGGAAGACGTGATTCGCTGATCGGCGCCTTTTCCCGAATCTTGTCGAGCCCCTTCTTCCCGCAGCGGCATTGGAATCTACACAATTTGCGCGCCCAGACTCTGGCTCCCCTCTCCCCGC
>JBGSLW010000278.1:0-3066 GCA_041740495.1 Pirellulaceae bacterium | reverse complement strand
GGCCGACTCGGCGCCATGATCTACAAGGGCGGCGGGGAGGCAGGGCCCGGTGCTGATGCGCTGGCGTGGACCGTGAGCCGGAGCGACCTCTATGACGATCGCGAGCCGCCGGACTCGACACACCACGGCGATCGAAACCGAATGCCGGTTGGCCGGCTTCACCTCTGTCCGGTCGGGCAGGTGGTCGACGGCGACATTCGTATCGATTTGTGGAATGGCGAGGCCCAAGGCAACTTAACAACCAGCAAGGGCAAGGTTAAATGGCGCTCATGGGTGCAGCCGGGCGATGCAGCGTCCGGTGTCATCGTGATCGTTGTCGAGACCGACGATGCGGAGAGTGAAACCAAGACGAAGTGGCAGGCTTTCCGTTCAATGGTGCCTCGCTATCATGCCCGTCCGGTAGATGGCTACACACCGAATCCAGCCGGGCGGCTGGAGACGGTTGGCGATACGCAGGTTTGGGTGCAGCCGTTTCTCGTCGGTGGAGACTACGCGACGGCGTGGAAGACCGTTGACCTGGGCAAGAACCGCCGGGCGATCTTTCTGGGGATAGGCGATGGCCGTGTTGGAGGCGGCTCTGCCAAGTCAGCCGTGTCCGCGGTCGAAGCGGCAGCGAAGCAGGGTGTGGAGGTCCTTCAGGAGAAGAACCGAGCGTGGTGGCACACCTTCTATCCGAAGAGCTTCCTGAGTATTCCCGACGCCCGCATCGAAAGCCACTACTGGATCCAGATGTACAAACTCGGGTCGGCCACCCGTGAGGATGGTGTCGTGATCGATACATGCGGGCCATGGCTCAAGGTCGATACGGTATGGCCAAAGTGCTGGTGGAACCTGAACATGCAGCTGAATATGTACCCGGTCCCGGTGGCAAACCACTTGGACTTGTACGGGCCTTTGATCGGGCTGCTCAAACAGGAGCTTAACAACGGCAACTTGATCAGGAATGCGCCGGAGCCTATGCGAAAGGATTCGGCGTACTTCGGCAACCCCACCACAACGTACAACTTGATCAATGACGATGTCGATTGGCCGGGGCGCGGTGATCGCACGGGACACCTGAGACCGGGGGCCCGTCTGAATCAACTGCCGTGGATCTGCCATACCCTCTGGGAGCATTATCGTCGCAACATGGATGATGAGTTTCTGCGCGAGACGCTCTTTCCGCTCACGCGCCGCGGTTACAACTTCATCTTTCACTTCATGGACGAGGGTGAAGACGGCCGGCTTCATATCCAGGACACCTTCAGTTCCGAATATGGGACCGCCTACGACGCCAATGAAGCGATCGCGATGGTGCGGTGGGGTACCGGCGCGCTGCTCTGGATGTGCGAGCGCCTGAACATCAATGACCCCGAAATCCCGCGGTGGAAAGATATTCAGAAGCGGCTGGTCGACCCACCCGTCGACGAGACGGGGCTGCGCATCGGGGCGGACGTCGCGCTTGAGCATGGTCACCGACACTATTCCCACCTTATGAGTCTCGTGCCGTTTCGGACCTGGGATTTCCAGGACAAGCCGAGCAGGGAACTGGCCTACCGTTCCCTCGCGCACTTCCTGCATTTCAAACAAGGGCTCGCGGGATACAGTCACACTGGGGCTTCGTCCATGTATGCCGCGCTCGGAGATGGCGATCAGGCTCTGGCCACGCTGAAGACCTATTACGAGAAATTCGACCGCCCCAATACCATGTACACCGAAACCAGCCCGCCCAGCCCGGTGATGGAAACCCCGCTCTCCGCCGCCCGCTGCGTGCAGGATATGCTCCTGCAAAGCCACGATATCATTCGCGTGTTTCCCGCTGTGCCCACCCAATGGAAGGACGCTTCATTCGACCGACTGTTGGCCGAGGGAGCGTTCGAAGTGAGTGCCCGGCGCAGAAGCGGAAAGACGCAGTTTGTGAGGATCGTCAGTCGAGCCGGCGAGCCGTGTCGCCTGAACGTTGCCAATTTCACCAGGCCCATGCGCCTGACCCCCGATGGCCCTACGCCTGTTGCCGTAGCGACGAACGGCACCATGACATTGCAGCTTGCCAGGGGCGAAGAGGCCGTGCTCGTGGCCGGCGACTTCGACGCTGACGCTGGGCTGGTGATTGAACCCGTCGAGTTGGATCCGCGCGACCTTAACCACTATGGCGTGAAGCAGGCACGGAGAAGATAGAGGCAACAGAAGGGACGCTCTACCGCCGCCGCATCAAACGTGCCCAGCACCGTCGCACCAAAAGATATGAAACTGGGACGCAGAGGCTCTGTTCAGACCCTACGTTTGCGACGAGATAATCGGTCATGTTGGTGCCTGCCAATGCGTTGTTTTCCACGAGAAGCTTCGCTTGTCTGGACCCGCGCACAGTCGTTTTCATTGGCCGAAACGAGGGTCTGAACAGAGCCGGACGCAGATAGTTTTGACGGGTTGCTTAAAAGGGGTCGGTTCTTGGGTGAATCGCTTTTCCTCTCCGAGTTGCGGGCTTCGGGTGATCGCGGCGGCGATCGGGCATGGGGGGATTGTCGGGGGCGGGGCGAGAGGCTGTCAAACGGGGCGGGCGGGGGTGGGGAGGGTCGGTATGGGGGAAGACGCACGGGTTTACACCCGTGGCCCTTGGGTGTCGGGTTTGCGTTGGCGCAACACCTGGGGCCGTCAATTGGGGAAATCTGGGGGCGCTTTCCTACGGAAGTTGAAGTGTGGTGCGCTTTGGACGCGATGGCGGCGCGACGGCGGGGGTTCTTATAGAGGGACACGTTCCGCGCTGGTGGAACCGTCGTGATCTTTGACATGTGAATGGGTGTCGATGCAACAAATGCAACAAGTGTTTTATTGCACGCGTGAGGCGACGTGGGTGACGCGGGCGTAAGGCGTGGCTGTTGATGAGGTTCGGCCGGGGTGGGTGGGGGTTGGTGTGTTGCAGGGTCGTGCAACTGTTGCAGGGAGGTGTGGTGCCTGGGGAGGGGACGGGTCGCGAGCGACCCGGCTAACGAAGGCACGCGCGGGGGTGTGGGTCGAGAGGGGCGCGAGGTGCCGTTGCACTTCGGGGGGCGGGTTTAAGGAGGGCGTCGCGGGCGACGCGGGTTATTG
>JBGSLW010000277.1:0-4517 GCA_041740495.1 Pirellulaceae bacterium | reverse complement strand
ATCCTGAAGTCATCGCCGCCTGCAACGAACATCGACTCCCGATGCTCTTTACCCGGCGACGGCACTTTCGGCACTAGCGAGCTGGGCCCGCGCGACCCAGCGACTGCGAATCGCTTGCAGCATCGAGTCCAATTCTCTTTTCTCCGAGGCGTCAAAGACCCATTCGTAGCGCACGATGGCGTAGACCACCAGCACCGCGCACAACAGGGCTCGCCCGGGACCCAGCAGCAGCAGCAGCGGCAAGAGAGCCACCACCCACAGTCCACGATCGCACCGCCATCCCAACGCGTGGTTGATCGACAGCACGCCGGCCAGGCAAAGCGCGTTGGCGGCCGACGTCCCCATCACTGCACCGGTCAATCCCCAGTGAGGAATCAGCCAGGCGTTCAACCCGACGTTCGCCAAGAGTCCCAAGATCATGATCCCCGCTTCCCAGCGGACTCGTTCCGTGCACCACAACGCCGTTTGCGCCAGTGTGCCCAGACTCAGCCAGTAGCAGTACACCATGGTCAGGGGCATGATCGCCAGGCCATCGTCGTAGCGGCCCTGCAAGACCCAACCGAACAGCGCGGGCGCCAGCCCGAGAATCGCCACGTTGCCCAGGAAAAACGCGACCCCCATCCCCTTCAGCGTCCAGCGGAGAATGTGCTGCGCCCGCACCGGCTCCTGCCGTTCCCAATGCGCCGTCAGATAGGGGAGCACGATCCCGGCGATCATGACCGCCAGCCCGCTGAGCAATTGCGGAATGATCAAGGCGCTATGGTACTGCCCCAAGGTCCCCTGCGCCTCGGCGGCGTTCCCCCCCAGCAGATGCAAGAGCATGAAGCGATCGACCGACTCGTACGAATTCGAGAGAAAGTTCGCGATCCAGGTCCACATCGCAAACGGCGCCACGCGCGCCCACATCGTGCGGTGCGAGAGGAGATCTCCCGAGTCGCGGAAAACCTCCGGGCATTTGCGCAAGAACCCCAGCACCGGCAGAAAGCCCAGCAGGCAACTCAGCCCAAAGCCCACGACGACCGCCAGCGTTCCTGGGCGGCCCAGCAACAACAAACCGGGCGCGATCACCGCAAACGAAAGCCCCTGCACGAACCGCATCCAAGTCACGATTCGAATCTGTCGCAGCGATTCCAAGAGCGACTGCAACGCGTTGAACAGCGCAATGAGAACAAAAGCGCCGGCGACGACTTGCACCAGCCCGGTATGCTCCGGTTCACGAAAAATCCACGCCGAGAACGTGCGGGGAAACAAGAACATCCCCCCCGCCAGCAGCGCCGTGGCGATTCCGCTGGCGGTCGCCACCCGGCGAAGATAAGTCGCCAGCTGACCGCGCTGCAGGTAGTGTTCGCTGTAGCGGCAAAACGACCCGGGGAGCCCCAAAGACGCGAGCGGAGCCAAGAGCAACAGCACACTCCAGATAACCGACCATTGGCCCAACTCTTCTGGCGGGAGCAACCGGCAGAACAGCAGGCTCCGCACGAATCCAATCGCCCGCTGCCCCACGGTCAATACCAAGGCAAACACAATCCCCAGCGCCAAGGGGTCGGCAGACCAAGCGGGGGATGCGGCGGCATCGCCTGAATCGGTGGCGTTCGCTGCGCGGCGTTGAAGCCGATTTCGGAGTCTCACCCAGACCCGCCGCCAACCGCGCGCAGCGCCAGATCGTTCCGCGAATGCAGCGGACTCCGGATCCGTCTCGTGGTGGTGTTGAAACATGTCGTGGTCGATGGACTCGGCTCGGGGCGGAAAAACCGATTTCTATAGGCTTCATTACCGCATCACCTTTGGGTAGCTGGCAGGTGGCGTTCTGGCGAAATTGCGGGTTGGATGGACGACGTCTATGCGACATTTGACGGGTATACCGCGGCCACCCGCCCCGGGGTGTGTCGGGTGAGGGCCCCGCTCCCATCCCGAGTCGCCCGAGAATCCGTTGCCTTACCGAACCCAATCTCCCGGTGGACGCATGCCGACTCCAGGATGGGCGGTCGCGCCAGCACCCTGCCCAGCGCGATTGAGTTTGGTGTAGAATCTTCCTTCCTCGCCATGTGGAACTGCCGCTCTGGGCGATGTTGATACGATTTGGATCGACCATACTTATGTCTGACGTTTCGCCCCAACCCGCTTCGGCATTCGAGATCACGGCCCGCGAGTTAGCCTTGCCGGTCGAACAGGTGGTGGCGGTCGCCGAGCTACTGGACGCCGGCAACACCCCCGCCTTCATCACTCGATTCCGTCGCGATGTGACCGGCGGGTTAGCCGAATCGCGTATTCTGGACATCAAACGTCGTGTGGCGATGCAGCGTTCCCTCAGCGAACGCAAGGCGATCATTCTCAAGTCGATCGAAGCCCAGGGGGCCCTGAACGACGAACTGACGTCGGCGATCCACGCCGCGCAAACCGCCAAACAAGTCGAAGACTTGTACCTCCCGTTCAAACCGCGGAAACAGTCGTTGGGGCAAGTCGCCCGGCAACGCGGCCTGGAGCCGCTCGCCGGCGATATCTTTGACGGCGTGGCCCCCGAAACCGACCTGGCCACCCAGGCCACACACTATGTCCGCGTCGATCGCGGTCTGAATTCGCTCGATGAAGTCTTCAAGGGGGTCGGCTATTTGATCTCGGAGCGTTTCGCAGACAACATCGAGTTGCGGAAGAGACTCAGGGATTTGATCTGGCACAACGGGCAGATCGTGACGAAGGCGATCACGGCCGCCGAGGAATCTTCCCACGCCGAGGAATCGTCCCCGCCGTCCGATCCCCCCGCCGTCGAGCCGACGGTCGAGCAGCCGTTGTCCGCGGCCCAGAACGAAGCGCCGGCCGACCAGACGGTCGCGTCATCGAGTCCCCCGGAAGATCCGTTGCCGAATCCTGAGTTTGCCCAGACCTCACCGGACGGCGATCCACCGCCAGCCGACGGTGGACCATCGGCAGAAAGCCCTCAATCCGCCGACAGCCCTCAATCCGCCGACAGCCCTCGATGGGCAGAGAGCCCTCTGGCCGCCGCGGAAACGCCAGACTCCACCGGCAACGAGAACGCTGTTCCGCAGATCCCGGGCCCCCTTGCCGATCCAGCGGCTGCAACCGGGGACTCCCCCCAACCACAGGCTTCGGTCCATTCGCGCCGGAAGAAGAAGAAAAAAAAGCCGGCGGTCAAGGAACACGATCCGTTCAAACATTACGCCGATTTTTCCGAATCGGTCAAACGACTGCCGTCCCACCGAGTCCTGGCGATCAACCGGGCGGAACGCTCCAAACGCATCCGCGTCAAAGTCAAAATCGACGACGCCGCCTGCGAATCGATGGTCCAGTCGCTGTTCCCCACCGAGCATCCGTTCGCCGAATTCTTGAACAAGTGCGCGCTCGATTCGCTCGCCCGTCTGATCTTGCCCAGTCTGGAGCGGGAGGTGCGCCGCGAACTCACCGATAACGCGGAACAGCACGCGCTGCGCGTCTTCGGACGCAATCTGCGACACCTCTTGTTGAAGCCTCCGGTGCGGTCGCGGCGCGTCTTGGCGATCGATCCTGGATTTCGCTATGGCTGCCACGCCGCGGCGCTCGACGAGTTCGGTAACCCGCTGGGTCACGCCGTCTTTCATCTCGTAGGAAACGACCGCCGCCGCAGCCAGGGCCGGCAAACCTTGGTCCATTTGATCGCTCGCCAAGGTTGCCGCATGATCGCCATCGGCAACGGCAGCGCCTGCCGCGAGGCCGAACAATTGGTCTCCGACATCATCAATCAAGAACTGGCCGGTCACAACATCGAATACGCGATCGTCAACGAAGCGGGAACCAATGCCTACGCGACCAGCGAGCTGGGACGTGAAGAGCTGCCGAACTTCGACGCCGCGGTGCGCAGCGCGATTTCGATCGGCCGGCGACTGCTGGATCCCCTGTCGGAGCTGGTCAAAGTCGATCCGGCCCATTTGGGGATCGGTTTGTACCAGCACGACATCAAGGCCAAACACCTGGCCTCGGAACTCGATGACGTCGTCGCATCCTGTGTGAACTACGTCGGCGTCGACGTCAACCGAGCCAGCCCGGCGCTCCTCTCGTTTGTCTCGGGATTGGGCAAACTGACCGCCCGCCGCGTGTACGAATATCGTCTGCAACACGGCCCGTTCAAGAACCGGCAAGAATTCAAACTGGTCGCCGGATTCGGCGAGCAGACGTTTACTCAAGCTGCCGGCTTTCTGCGAATCGTCGACGGCGATAATCCGCTCGACTCCACCAGCATTCACCCCGAAAGCTATCAACTGGCGGAGACGATCCTGGCCAAAGTCGGCGTAAAGCCGCAAGATCTGGTTCCTCCGAAAAAGCAGATCGAGGTCCCTCCGATCCTGGTCAAGGAACTTCCAACCACCCGGGCCCCGGCGCCGACGACTGCCCCCGCCCAGGAAACCAGCGCCCCCGCAGCGGCAGTCGAATCCGCGGCGTCGCCGTCGGTCTCAGCCTATTCGGTCGCGCACCACACCGAACCCGACATCGAGTCTGCTGCGTCGCCGGTGAGCGACCAGGGTGTC
>JBGSLW010000276.1:0-19659 GCA_041740495.1 Pirellulaceae bacterium | reverse complement strand
CTACGGCCAATCGCCTACGGCCAATCTCCTACGGCCAATCGCCTACGGCCAATCGCCTACGGCCAATCGCCTACGGCCAATCGCCTACGGCCAATCGCCTACGGCCAATCGGCTGCTGCGCGGGTTAACGAGGCCGACCTACAAGGCCGGCCTACTTAACGCAGAGGGAAGCTGCCGCCGCCGGGGAGTTTGGCGGTGGTGGGAGGGGATTGCGTCGAGGACTCGCCGTCGCGAACGGCAGCCTGATTTCGCGCCTGAATCCGAGCGATGACCGCGGCGGTGATATCGTGCTCCGCGGTCGTGGCGAAGACTTGGCCGGTGGTGAGGACCGTGTCAAATCCATGTTCCCGAGCGATCTCGAACGCGACACCGCTGATCTGCTTTTGGAACTCTTCACGCAGCTCCAACTGTCGCCGCAATAAGAGGGCCTGCGCGGCTTGCGTCTCTTGTGCCAACGACTTCTGATCGTCCTCGGGAAGTTCGTCGAATTTGCTTTGGGCGACCGTCGTGAATTCGCTCATCGACTCGGCGGAGGCTTCGTCGAACCACGCCTTTCGATCGGCAACCAGGTCCTGCACGAGCTCCTGTTCGGTCGCGCGAATGGCGTCGCGGATTTTCTCCGTCGCTCCGATGCCATCCGCCAGGCGGTTGAGGTCGATTACAGCGATGCCGGACCGGCTGGCCGCTGCGACTTTGTCGGGGGGCGCCGCGGTTTGCGTGGTGGTTTCGCGTTGACAGCCCGGGCCACACAGAAAGGCCGTGATAGCGAGGGCATGCAACACCGAAATTCGGTATCGGTTTGATTGGGCTGTCATCGGAATCTCGAGGGGCGGGGGGCGGGGGTGAGAGATAATGTCCGATCTGAGTTTTTAGCGATGGAGGCAATCTCACGCCAGAGCAGTTTCTGGATACAGAGTGGGACGGTGTGGACGCGACCTTCGAGGGAATCACGGTGGACGAAGAAACGGGGTGGAGGGCAGCCACAAGAGGCACAAGGTGCACAAAGGCGGAAGATGGGATGTGCCGTGGGGGTGGAATTTAGTTAGCCGGAACAGGCAGCCGGAATACGCAGCCGGAATAGGCAGCCGGAACTGCGAAGACTGGTTCCGGACTACTGCTGCTGCGCGGGCTAACGGTGCCGGCCTACAAGGCCGGCCTACGAACCGCCAACCGCCAACCGCCTACGTCCTTCAGCCTTCAGCCTACGGCCTTCCGCCTACGGCCTTCCGCCTACGGCCTTCCGCCTATGGCCTTCCGCCTTTTTCATTCACGGCTGGTTTGCGGTGGAGAATGACGGCGGGTTGGTTCTCGGGCGCCATCCGGATGGACTTGGAGTCCAGGAACAGAATGGTGAATTTCGTTTGCGGGCCGTTTTCCAGGCGGACGTCGATGACCAAGGTCTTTTTGGCTTCGTCATCTTCCAGCGGGGACCAGCGGCCGGTCATTTCGATCTCCTGATCGGGGAGTCCGAATTTTGCTGCGAATAGGCCGTCGGGGGTGGCGTGCAATTGGAGTTCCTTCATTTGTTGCAACATCGCGGCGACCTCATCGGGTTGGAATTGCGCGTTGTATTCGAGTTTTTCTGTGGCGTCCGGATCCCCTTGCCACTGGCCGACGAATAGTTTTCCCAGCGGTCCCAGGTCCAAGGGGGCCTTTGCGGGCTCCATCACTGCGGGGGCAGGCGCCTTCGGGGTCTCGGGGGCTGGATCGAACACCAATCCGCGTTCGTGAGCGGGCTGGACCAACATGGAGCCGGCGGGGGTGAATTCCACCTTGGCGGCGGTTGCCTCATCGTCACGGATCAGTTCGATGTCGGCGGCAGATTCGCTGGTTGCTGCGACGAACTTCCAGCGGCCGACCATGGTGGCTCCATCGCGGACGACTTCGACATTGCCATCGGCGAGAAAGTTGACTTGGAGACCGCCCAACGCATCGATATTGGGTTCGGCCGGTTGGGCTGGATCCGCGGTTTTCCGGAGGTACTCTGCCGACTTCTCGCGACTGATAACCCATTTCCCGATAATCCGCAGCTTCAGTTCGTCTTCCTGTGGAGCGGCGGACAAGGCGGACAGCGCGGATACGGCGGACAGGACAGTCGCGGCGAGAAGGAGGCTGCCGATGCCAATTCGGTGGAAAGCGACGCGACCGTACCGCGTGGTCATAGAGAGCTCCTTCTTGGAAAGCGGCTTCAAATTCACACTCGATATGTGGAAAACCGATACGATCGCCACAAATCGGACGGTCGATTCTAACAGATCGAGTTGCGGGCTGTCTGCGGATCAACCCTCAGAATCGGTGCTGTCGGTCCGGATACACGTTGGTCCGCGGCGGAGGCTTGCCGAACCGAGGCTGGGCCAAGTGGGAGTTTGCGGGGTGGACTATGTTTAGCTCATTTTCCGGTGGGCCTGACGAGTTATTTCGGTAATTGCCGCAAGGTTGTGCCAAGCCAATCCGGCCGAAACATGTGTCGGAACCTGGCTTTTCAACGGTTCCTGCACCCAGCCATCGCCCCCCGCATTTTTTTTGGATTCTTTCAGAATTTGTCGCGCGGCAAATAGGTGGAAGCTACTGTTGATTGGCCGAAACTATCGGCCGGATCGATAGGGGTTTACCCAGCAGGATAGTTTCACACATCACGGGTTTGGGGGGAGTTGCACATCATGATCGAGACGATCGTCAACAGTCTGGCGGACAACTGGCCTTATTGGGTGGTCAGCATCACCTTGGTGGTGGCTGCGGTGATCGACGGCATCCAATTGAAGGTGCCGAACTGGATCACGTTTCCGATGATTGTCAGCGGTTGGCTGTACAGCGCCATTTCGTACGGTGTTGCGGGGGAACCCTGGTACTACGGGTTGGGCTGGAGCCTGGCGGGTACTGCTTTGGGTTTGGCCTTGTTGTTGCCGGCATATTCGATTGGCGGGATGGGCGCCGGCGACGTGAAGTTGCTGGCTGGGGTGGGCGCCTGGGTCCATTGCGGCGACACATTTTTCGCGTTCTGCGTCTCGGTCATTATCGGGGGCATTATCGCGGTGGGGCAGATCGTGGTCAGCAAGAGCTACAAGAAGCACTTTTCCCAGTTACTGTTCATCACGCATGAAATCCTGTCGGTCAAGAATCCGGAAACGCTGTCGGAGATCGCGGCGGCTCGCAAGAGTTCGATGCGGCTGCTCCCCTACGGCATACCGATCTGCATCGGCACCATCGGGTATTTTGCCTGGATGGGATTGCTGATCTGACCGGCGCCACCGGAAGACTCGACGACAAGGGCCGCACGATCGGTGCGACCGGATAGAAACTAAGACTGCCTCCCCATTGTGACGACGTTACGCGAAAGATCAGTCCATTTCGACGGATAGAAGAAATTTGAGCGGCAGGATGGCGAAACTGATTTCCCTCCCCCTTTAGCTTGAACGCACAGGTAGAACTCCCATGAAATCGAAATCGTTAGTCCTGATGGCCTTGTCGCTCGGATTTGGCCTGGTCGCGGCGGTTGGAATCAGTCAGGTGATGGGCCGCAACAACCAGAACAAGACCCCGGAAGTGGCGACGCTTCCGGTGATGGTCGCCCTCGATCACCTCGACTCGAAAACCAAACTGACGGAAGAAAACTGCACGATCGAGCAGTGGCCGGCCACGATGGTCCCGCCCGACGCCGTCGGCAACTTTGAAGAAGTGAAGGACAAGCTCCTCAGCGGCCGCGTCGCCAAGAAGATGCCGATCCTCAAGGACATGGTGGTGACCCGCGACAAGTTCGTGGAATTGCCGATCCCCGCTGGGATGAAGGTCGTGGGGATTCGGATGCCTCCGGACGACTTGATCGGCGGCTTGTTGACGCCGGGCGACCGAGTCGATTTGATCGGTGTGTTCGGGGCTCCGAACGGCGCCAAGGTGACGCGGACTTTCTTGACCAATGTGCAAGTTTTCTCGATCGATAACAACACCCAGACGGAGCTCGACCGGAAGCAAAAAGGGACCGGTGGGGCGATTGTGGGTGTGTTGGTCTCGAAATTGCAAGCAGAGCAGTTGATCCTGGCCCAAGCGGTGGGGCAGATCAAGCTAGCATTGGCGAGTTCGGACGACCCAGGTCCTTCGCTCAACGTGAGCGATCCGCAGCAAGCATTGGCGTCGCTGGACGCGTTTGATGTGACGCCGAAGGCTCAGCCTGAACCGGCGAAGGACGAGGACGACGAGGATGCGGCTCATGCCAACTCGACGATCGGCAAGGTCCTCAACGGCCTGCTGAAGACCGCCACCAAAGAAAACAGCCATACGGTGGTGATGATCACGCCGAACGGTCCGACTTCCTACGTCTTCGTGGAGAGCAGCCCGGTTCCGCAAAAGATCGACGGGTACTTTACGCCGCCGAGTCATGGCAGCAAGCCGGCTCCGGGCGATCTTCCGCCTGCACCGGCCGTGGACATTCCGGCGGCGGACGACGTTCCGGCGGCGTCGGACCAAGCTCCAGCGGACGCCAAGACGGAGCCCTCTGCCGCGGCGGACTCGGTAGGCCAGCGAAACTCTGCGGATCAAGAAGACTTGCCCGCTGGCAACAATTCTGACCTTCCTGGATATCGACTTCAATTTAACGATTGATTGTCCCGAATTAACAATAGCAAGTTTCCTGATTTAGCATGGAAGTCGCAACCGATCGGTTGCGCCGCTGGAAACGGACTCGCCGCGCCTCGGACTCGCGAGTTTGCCCGACTCTCAGACCTATTGTTTACAAGGGACATCACGGATGGCGTCCAACAGACTTCGTTTTTCCGAGTTGCTATCGCTCCTGTGCGTCATCTTCGCGAGTGGAGTTTGGGGACAAACCGACACGGGCGGAGTGACTCATTTTGAGGTGACGCAGACCCACGAACAGGTCGAGCTGATCCAAAACACCAGTCGCCGAATTCGCTTCGAGTACAACATCCCCGAGTTTGTGGTCGAAGACCCGCAAGTGGTGCAAGCCCAGCCGGTCGCCCCCAACGAACTGGTGTTGCGCGGTTTGAAGCCCGGATTCTCTTCGGTGACCGTAGCCGATCCGACCCGTCGCCTCACCACGCTGGATATCCACGTGGTGCCGGACGTACGGATCCTGGAGGCGGCTTTGACCCAAGCGTTTCCGGACGCCTCACTGAAACCGGTGGCGATGCAGACAGGTGTGATGCTGACCGGTTTTGTGGCTCGCGCCACGGACATCCCTGCGGTGATGAATTTCACCCGCAACTATTACCCGGATTCCGTGATCAACCGCCTGGAAGTGGGCGGTTCTCAGATGATTGCGATGCAGGTCAAAGTCTACCAGGTGTCGCGGACCAAGCTGCGACGTTTGGGGATCGACTGGGCGGTCGCCGGAGAAAACTTCAACTTCGTCTCCAGCGTCTCGGATATTATCCGCGGAGCGGGCGCCGGCGCCGGGTCGATCCCGAGTGCCACCGGTCAGAATTTGACTTTCGGCGTCTTCTCGGACGATGCCAGCGTGTCGGTCTTCCTGCAGGCCCTGGAAAAGAATGACATTGCCAAATTGTTGGACGAGCCGACGCTGGTGGCGATGAACGGGCGAGCCGCGGAGTTTCTCAACGGTGGTGAAATCCCGATCCAAGTCGCTTCGGGACTCGGTACAAACTCGATCGAGTTCCGACCGTTCGGTACGAAGTTGGACCTGGTGCCGATCGTGCTGGGCCAAGGTCGACTGCGGCTGGAAATTCGGGCCGAGGTTTCCGAAGTCGCTCCCGACTTGAGTAGCGGTACCCAAGTCCCAGGCTTCCGCGTTCGCCGTGTCAACACGGGGGCTGAGATGAATGCTGGTTACACGTTGGTCCTGGCGGGTGATTACCGCGAAGAGACGACCGCGACCAAACAAGGCGTTCCCGGTCTGTTGAACCGCCCCTATCTGGGTCAGATGTTCCGCAAGAACGAAGACAAGACGAATGAAATCGAATTGGTCTTCTTGATCACCCCGACGTTTATCAGCGAATTCGATCAAACCCAAATGCCGGCGAACTTGCCGGGCCGGACAACCCAGCAGCCGAGCGATTGCGAGTTCTACATTCGGGGTTACCAGGAAGTGCCGCGGTGCGAGACGGAATGCCCGCTGCCGACGCCGATCGGCGCGCTGAGCAACCCGAATAACGTATTGCCGGTTCAGCCCTACGTTCCGGAATCGATGCCGAAGGACCCGAACGCGGTCCCCGAATCGTCCGAACCACCCGCCCCGCCGTCGACCACCTCGGCCCCCGCCCGAGGCCTGCTACCCGACATCGGCAAGGCGAAAGGGGACAAGCCGACGGGCACCCGCACCGCCGGCTTCCAGAACCGGTTCCTGTTCCCCACCAAACGTTGAGCAGGAACAGAGTCGCGTGCGGCGGGGAGTGAGCCATTCCTTCCTCAAGACTTCGGTTTCCTGCCGAAGTCTTGACGTTTGGGGGGAACGCTCCACCGCCCGCAAAACCGCAACGATCGTCATGGGCTGCAACCTCGTCAGCACCGGAACCGAAACAAACCAGCAAACTCCAAGGAACCATTTCTTCTCCCGTAGCCGCCATGGTGCTCCGAATCGTGGCGTAGAGTAACTGAGTGATTTTTGCAGGGATCTCGGCACTTTGCACGAACGTCGCTGGTGCTGTGGGCTCCTCCCCGAACGCTCAGCGTAACGCGCAAGTTGGAAGCGGAATGAGCAACCCGATTCGAATTGTGATTTGCGACCCGAAGGAATCTTCGAGAGAGATCCTCAAGAAGTACCTTTTGGGCATCGACGAAGTCTGGCTGGAGGCAGATTGCTCCCGCTACGATTCGTTTCAGGATGTGGTCGCGCAGACCTCGCCCGACGTCGCCGTCGTCGATCTCGACTCCAATATCGAAAAGGCGATCAGCGTCGTCCAGGCGGTGAAAATCTCCCAGCCTGGCTGCGGGATCATCGTCATCAGCAACAGCACCGACGGTCAAATCATCCTCCGCGTGATCCGCGCCGGGGCACGGGAGTTTCTGAACGGTCCCGTCCGGATCGAAGAACTGGTGTCGGCGCTGGAACGCGTCGCCGATTCCGACTCCAACCGCCGCCGTTCCAAGTCCGGCTCGATCATCGCCGTGGCCGGAGCGTCTGGCGGCGTGGGGACCACCTCTGTGGCCGTCAACCTGGCGGTCGCCCTGGCGGGACAGCCCGGTCGCAATGTCGCCGTCGTCGACCTGGACCTCTCGTTGGGGGATGCCGACGTATTGATGGATTCGATCCCCGAGTACACACTCCTAGATGTCGCCCACAATATCGCAAGACTCGACCTGTCGCTGTTGCGCAAGTCATTGACGAAGCACGAATCGGGCGTCTACCTGTTGCCGCGGCCGGTGCAACTGCAGGATATCGATACCATCGCACCTGCGGACTTCAGCCGGGTCCTCAGCCTACTCAAAGCCTCGTTCTCCCACCTGGTTCTCGATCTGTCCAAGTCGTACAACGCGCTCGACATCCAGGCGATCAAAGCCGCCGAACACGTCGTGCTGCTGACCCAGTTGGACCTCCCCTGCCTCCGCAACGTCGTCCGCCTGCTGATGTCGATCGATGCGTTCGAAGGGGTCTCCGAGAAGGTCAAAATCGTCGTCAATCGCTGTGGCCTGGAGAAAACTCAGATCAGTATCAAGAAAGCGGAAGCCACCATCGGCCGTGAAGTTTTCTGGCAGATACCCAACAACTACAGCGTCGTCTCGGAATGCCGCAACAACGGCGTGCCGTTCGTGATGTCGATGCCCAAGGCCAACGTCAGCGAACGGATCGTCGCTCTGGCTGAAAAACTCTACGAAGCCCCGCCGTCGCCTTCGCCGGAATCCGACGAGGACAAGAAAGACAAGAAAAACTGGCTCGGCTTTCTGTCGCGGTAGAGAGCAGGCGAGACGCTGAAGGCTGAAGGCTGAAGGCTGAAGGCTGAAGCCGGGAGGTTGGAGGCTGGAGGCGGGAGTCGGGAGGCTGTAGACCGGCCTTGTAGGCCGGTTGCGTTATACCGCGCAGCAGCAGACGGTACCCGGCAATCGGTACTCGGAACTCAGTACCCAGTACCCAGTACTCAGTACGAATGGACTCGGCGGTTTCTATCCGCTCCGAAATTTGCCATAATCTGGGCTCGTATTTGGCTTTGCTCCTACCCTGGCAAGACCGGTGCCCTCCATGGCCTTTCAACAAGTTGGTCGAATTCTGCGCGTGCCGGTTTTGGTGGGGCTTCTGACTGCACTATGTCCTCCGTGGTCCATCGGACAGGAATCGTCCGGCAACGAGGACCGGCCGAAAGTACCCGAGTTTCACGGCGAATCGAGCGACCTCTTCGACGGCAAGACATTGGGGGATTGGAAGCCGACCGAATTCGGGACGGGCCGATCGGTGACCGTGTCCGACGGGGCGATCGAACTGGAGGAGGGGTTTCCGCTCACGGGAGTTTCGTATGCGGGGGAGGTTCCGCACGATAACTTTGCGTTGGACCTGGAGGCGCAACGAGTATCTGGAAACGACTTCTTCTGTGCGGTGACCTTTCCTGTGGGCGACTCGCATTGCACGCTGGTGCTGGGGGGCTGGGGAGGGACGGTCACCGGACTCTCCTGCCTGGACGGTAAGGACGCCTCGGAGAACGAGACGACTCAATATGTCCGCTACGAGCGAAACCGCTGGTATCGCGTGCGGATCCGCGTGGTCGAGCAGAGGGTGGAGGCTTGGCTGGACGATCGTCGCCTGGTCGACGTCGACTGCCGCGGGAGGGAAGTGAGTTTGCGCAACGAGGTCCTGCTCTCCCGGCCGCTGGGCATCTGTAGCTTCGCGACCACGGCCCGCTTGCGGAATATCCGTTTGGTGGAGCTGGACCCACAAAGGACTGAATGAATCTTGATGGATCCCGCGTTTGATCACGAACTCCACCGTCAATTCATGTTGTTGGCCTTGCAGGAGGCGCAGCAGGCCGCCGTCGAAAACGAAGTTCCGGTCGGTGCGGTGATCGTGCACCGCGGCCGTTTGATCGCGGCGGCCCACAACCAGCGCGAGCAACTGCGCGATCCCACCGCACACGCCGAGATCCTGGCGATCACGCAGGCGAGCGCCGCCCTGGGGAGTTGGCGTTTGGAGGACTGTGCGCTGTACGTGACGCTGGAGCCTTGTCCGATGTGCGCCGGCGCGATCGTCCTCGCCCGCATACCGCTGCTGGTGTATGGTGCGACCGACCCCAAAGCCGGCGCGGTCGCTTCGCTCTACCGACTGCTGGACGATGATCGGCTCAATCACCGGGCCGACGTCGTCTCGGGGATTCTGGCCCAGGAGTGCGGCGGCGTGCTCAGCGATTTTTTCCGCCAGCAACGTCGATTGGGTAAGAAATGAAAGCTGTATTGAAATGGGGCCCGATCGCGCTCTTAGGGCTTGCGATTTGTGTTAAGTGTACATGTGTACATATAGTGGCCCAAACGCCGGTTGTTCCGACCGAGATATTCGCCCGCGAGAATCTCGTCGCCTGGTGTATCGTCCCGTTCGACGCCGCCCGGCGGGGACCGAAGGAACGCGCTGAAATGCTCCGGCGGTTGGGGATTCGCCGGCTTGCCTACGACTATCGCGCAGAACATGTCCCGACTTTTACCCAGGAAATTCAGGCGCTTCGGGCAGCCGAGATCGAGCTTTTTGCCTGGTGGTTCCCGACCGAGCTCAACGAGGAGGCCCGGTCGATTCTGAAGCTGTTGAAACAGGAAGGCGTGCACACGCAGTTGTGGGTCAGCGGGTTTGCTCAGCCTGCGGAGGACTCGCCGCAGGCCCTTCAATCGCACCTGGAGACCGAGTCCGCCCGGATCGCCTCGATCGCCGACGCGGCGGCTGAAATCGGCTGTACCGTTGGGCTGTACAACCACGGCGGCTGGTTCGGCCAGATCGACAACCAATTGGCTGTTTTGCAGAAGTTGCAGCGGCCCAATCTCGGAATCGTGTACAACCTGCATCACGCCCATGCCGACTTGGAGCGGCTGCCGGAAGTCTTGCACAAGATCGCCCCCTACCTGCTCTGTCTGAATCTCAACGGCATGAGTCCCGGCGCCGACGCGAAGGGTCAGAAGATCATGCCGATCGGGGCCGGCGAGTGGGACGCCGCGATTGTGGGCGCGATTGAGCAGGCGGGCTACCGCGGACCGCTGGGGATCCTGAACCATACCGACTTGGACGCTGAACAACGCTTGCGAGACAACCTGGCGGGCCTGGATTGGTTGGTCGCGCGCCGCAGCGGATTGGACGCCGCACCGCCTCAGTTCACGACCTGGCCTGCGGTTGCGCCGCAACAACCACCCCCTTCGACCTGGCTTTCCGACGACCAGGTCTTGATCCGCGACCTGTGGGAACGCGCCCAGCGTCTGGGCAATGCCGAACGAGGCTTGACCGTGTTCACCAGCCTGCGATCCTCCTGCTTTTCCTGCCATCGGATCGGTGAACATGGCGGGCGCGTCGGACCGAGTCTCAGCGAGGTGGTCCCGCACCGAACCCCCGAAGCGCTGATCGAATCTCTGTTCTGGCCGAACCGCCGCGTAGAACCAGAATACCAGCCGACGATCGTCACGACGGTGGACGGCGCGACCTATCGAGGGTACCTGCGAAACGAAGACGACTCTCAGTTGGTCCTCTTTGATCCCGCGAACCAAACGGAAACTTCGATCGCCAAGGACGCGGTTGACGAGCAGCGGCCGGGCCAATCGCTGATGCCCGACGAACTGATGAGTGCTCTATCCCCCCAGCAGCAGCTCGATCTGGTTCGATTGCTGTTGGAACTTCGTACCCCCGGCGGATTGGACATGGCGGTCGTCGATACCGTGTTGTCCCATGCCGTTGCCTACCGCCCCGAGACGTTCCCCTACACACGCGAGCCGCTGCAACCGGAGCATTGGCCCAGCTGGGAACACCCCGTGAATCGGGGGCGCGTCTATGACTTCTACGCAAAGCAGGCGGAGCATTTTCGCCGACGCCCGCACGGACCGCTGCTGGCGCCGTTCCCGGGATTGGATGGCGGCGACGGGGGTCATTGGGGGAACCAAGACGAAACGACTTGGCGTGGACATTTGTGGAACCAGTCGCAGCTCGGGTCGGTGCAATGCGGTGTTTTCCACGGGGAGGGAATCGTCGTCCCCCGCGGCGTCTGCGTGCGGCTGGGCGAGCAAGGGGAATTCGCGACGTGCTTCAATCCCGATACGCTGGCTTACGAAGTCGTCTGGCGCGGATTCGTCAAATTCTCAGAGGTGCGCCAAGGGTTCATGGACGGCGCGATCCAGGATGGCCCGACGATCGCTCGGCCCGCTTCGCCTCCTCCTGCGGGCCCGTTCGAATATTTGGGCTTCTACCGCCACGGGTCCCAGGTGCTGTTCGCTTATCGGTTGAACGGCGAAGAGTTTTTGGACATGCCCCAATTTGTGGATGGCGCGTTTCGACGCATCGCCGAACCCCGCGCCACCCATCCCTGGAAACACCTCGCCGCCGGTGGACCGTCTCAATGGCCGCAATCGATCGAGACGCCCATTCGTTACGGCCAGACCTCGCCCTACGCGATCGATACGATCGAAATGCCAACCGAGAATCCCTGGCGCGTTCCCCTATTCGCTGGCGATCACGATTTTCGAGCCGATGGGTCGGCGCTACTGGCGACGATGACGGGCGACGTCTGGCAGGTTGAGAACTTCGCAGCCGATCCGGCGCAGCCAAAGTCCGCATGGCAGCAGACCGCGCGGTGGCGGCGATTCGCCGCGGGACTTCATCAGCCGCTGGGATTGATCGTCGACGACGACGGGGTCTTTGTCATGGGGCGCGACCAGCTGACCCGACTCCACGATCTCAACGGCGATGGCGAAGCCGACTATTACGAATGCTATAGCAACCAACATCAGACATCGTCGGCCGGACACGATTTCATCTGCGGATTGCAGCGCGATGCGCAGGGCAACTTCTATACGGCCTCGGGCAATCAGGGTCTGGTGCGAATCTCTGCCGATGGGCGGAATGCCGACGTCCTGGCGACCGGTTTCCGCAATCCCGATGGAGTCGGCCTCTATCCGGACGGCGTCGTCACCGTTCCCTGCAGTGAAGGGGAATGGACCCCCGCGTCGATGATCTGCGCGGTGCGCGTCCCGAAACCCCTCGAACCGATCGACCGTGTTGCCACGGACCAACTCCCCTTTTTTGGCTACCGCGGCCCGCGCGCAGGCCAACTCCCCCAGTTGCCGATGGTGTACCTCCCCCGGGGACTCGACAACAGCAGCGGAGGCCAAGTGTTCGTCGAAAGCGATCGTTGGGGTCCGCTCCGCGATCAACTCATTCATTTCTCCTACGGGTTGAATTCTCATTTCCTGATTCTGCGCGACGAAGTCGGCGGCCAACTGCAGGGAGCGGTCGTCCCCTTGTCGGGTGAATTCCGTTCCGGGTCGCACCGCGGACGATTCCACCCGACCGACGGTCAGCTCTACGTCAGCGGCATGGCAGGCTGGGGACAATACTCGACAGACATCGGTTGTTTTCAACGAGTCCGCTATACAGGCCAACCGCTGCAGATCCCGGTCGGAATTCACATCCACGAGAACGGCGTGGCGGTGCGCTTCGCCCAACCGCTCGATCCGGAGCTTGCCGCCGATCCTCAGCAGCACTTCGCCCAAGCCTGGAACTATCGCTACAGCGGCGCCTACGGCTCGCCCGAGTTCTCCACGGGCCATCACGGTGTCGTGGGGCACGATGCGCTTCAGATTGCTGGAGCACATGTCCTGGACGACGGACTCACCTTGTTCCTGGAGTTGCCCGAACTGCAGCCGGTAAACCAGCTACATTTGCGGATGAATGTCGACCGCGGCCGGGGTCACGATTTGTTCGTCACGGTCCACCGGCTGGACGTGCCGCGCACCGATCTTCCCGAATACCGCCCGTTGGAGAAGCGAACGGCGCGGCACCCACTGGAGTTCGACGTGGCGCTGGCGACGGAGCGCAAACCCAACCGCTGGGCGCAGCCGTTGGAGGGTGCGCGCCCGATCCAACTTGCGGCTGGCCCGAACCTGACCTACACAGAAACTCGGCTCCACGTCCGCCCCGGAGAAACCGTAGCGCTGACATTCGACAATCCCGATGTGGTGCCGCACAACTGGGTGCTGCTCCGTCCCGGCGCCCTGGAACCGGTCGGACAATTGGCGAATCGCCTGGTCGCCGATCCGTCCGGATTTCTCAACCACTACGTCCCGGAATCGGACGATGTCCTGTTCCACACGGATATCGTGGAGCCGGGAAAACAGGCGACGATTTACTTCCGAGCCCCCGCCGCGCCGGGCCGTTACCCCTACCTGTGCACCTTCCCCGGCCATTGGATGGTGATGAACGGCGAAATGATCGTCGAGTGAAAGGGACGGGACGCCAACATGGAGATCGGAAGGATCCGATCCATCGAGACAATCGGCTTCGGAAAACCGCTCACCTCCCAATAGAATCTTATTGGACCGCCATCTTGCCGCGAGCGTCGGCGGCTCGGGCGATTTTCGCGCGAGCATAATCGGCGTTCATCCGCCCGATGAAGGCAATGCTGATTCCCTTGGGGCATTGCGCTTCACATTCGCCGTAGTTCCGGCAGGTGCCGAACCCTTCTCTCTGCATCTGATCGACCATCGAGAGGACTCGCTCATAGCGTTCGGGCTGACCTTGGGGGAGCAGTCCCAGATGCGAAACCTTGGCGGCGGTAAACAACATTGCCGCTCCGTTGGGACAGGCCGCCACGCAGGCTCCGCAACCGATACAGGAGGCCGCGTCGAGCGCCAACTCCGCCGTTTCCGGCGCGATCGGCATCGTGTTTGGCTCGGGCTTTGGCCCCGAATGGTTGCTGATGAACCCGCCCGCTTGGATGATCCGATCGAGCGCCGTGCGGTCGACGACCAGGTCGCGAACCACGGGGAGGGGGCCGGAACGCCACGGTTCGATGTAAATCTCTGCGCCGTCCTGGAAATGGCGCATATACAGCTGGCAAGTCGTCGTCTTCTGCTGGGGACCATGGGCCTGGCCGTTGATCATCATCGAGCACGTTCCGCAAACCCCCTCGCGGCAGTCGTGATCGAACGCAACGGGGTCTTCCCCGCGCGCAGTCAATTGCTCGTTGAGCAAGTCCATCATCTCCAGGAAGGACATGTCCGGCGTGACGTTGTCCAGTGCGTAATGCACCAGCTTCCCAGGCGACTTGGCATCGGACTGCCGCCACACGTGCAAATTCAATTTCATGTCTTGTAGTTCCTCGCGGCCAACGGAAGGGCTTTGAAAGTGAGAGGCTCGGTGTGCCGTTGCGGCGGCCCGTTTGCGGAATGTTCCCAAACGGCGACATGGCAGAAGGCGGCGTCGTTCCGCCGGGCCTCGTTGTCGTCCGTTTGATGTTCCTCGCGGAAGTGGCAGCCGCACGATTCGTCGCGCTCCAAGGCATCGCGACACATCAACTCCCCGAACTCCAGAAAGTCCGCAAGCCGACCGGCGTGTTCCAGCGACTGGTTCAACGACTCCGCCGAACCTTGAAGATTCAATTCGCGCCAATACTCCTCCCGCAACCCGCGGATTACGTCGATCCCCTTCTGCAGCCCGGCCGCGTTGCGAGAAATGCCGCAATGGTCCAGCATAGCCATCCCCAACTCGCGATGCAGAGAAAGCGTCGAGCGTTTCCCGCGAATCCCCAGCAGTTGCTCCGTTCGCTCCCGAGCCTCGGCCTCCAATTGCTTGAACTGCGGGTGGTTGGCTGGAACTTCACCCACCGGATGCCGACTGATGTAATCACAAATCGTCACCGGCAAGATAAAGTACCCGTCCGCCAGACATTGCATCAGAGCACTGGCCCCCAGACGGTTGGCGCCGTGATCCGAAAAGTTGCATTCGCCGATCGCATACAACCCGGGGATCGTCGTCATCAAGTTGTAGTCGACCCACAGGCCGCCCATCGTGTAGTGCACGGCGGGGTAAATCCGCATCGGCTGGTGGAACGGGTCCTCCCCCGTGATCCGCTCGTACATTTCAAACAAGTTGTCGTAGCGCTTGGCGATCGTCTCCTGCCCCGAACGCTGGATCGCGTCGCGAAAATCCAAGTACACACCGAAGCCCGTGGGCCCGACCCCCAAGCCTTTGTCGCAAACGTCTTTGGCGTTCCGAGCCGCCACGTCGCGCGGCACCAGGTTGCCGAATCGAGGGTAGCGCTCCTCTAGATAGTAATACCGCTCTGCGTCTGGAATCTCGTGCGGCGGGCGCCGATCGCCCGGTTTCCGCGGGACCCAAATCCGGCCGTCATTCCGCAGCGACTCACTCATCAAGGTCAGCTTCGATTGGTACTCGCCCGACGCCGGAATCGATGTCGGATGAATCTGCGTGAAACACGGATTGGCAAAACCCGCTCCACGGCGATACGCGCGGTAAGCCGCCGTGACGTTGCAGCTCTTGGCATTCGTCGAAAGGAAGTAGACGTTGCCGTAACCACCGGTGGCCAAGACCACGGCGTCGGCCGCGTGCGAGCGAATCTCGCCGGAAACCAGATCGCGGACGACGATCCCGCGGGCCCGGCCGTCCACCACCACCAGGTCCAACATCTCCGTCCGCGAGTGCATCGTCACGCGCTTCTGCCGAATCTGCTCGGAAAGCGCTTGATACGCCCCCAACAATAGCTGCTGCCCCGTTTCGCCGCGGCAATAAAACGTCCGCTCGACCAGTACGCCGCCGAACGATCGATTCGCTAGTTTCCCACCGTACTCGCGGGCGAACGGAACGCCTTGAGACACCGCCTGATCGATGATCTGCGTGCTGAGCTGTGCAAGCCGATAGACGTTTTCCTCGCGCGCCCGATAGTCTCCCCCCTTTTGCGTATCGGCAAAAAGGCGCCAGACGGAATCCCCGTCATTCCGATAGTTCTTGGCTGCGTTGATCCCCCCCTGAGCCGCGATGCTATGCGCGCGTCGCGGGCTGTCCTGCACACAAAAGCAATCGACCTTGTAACCCATCGCTCCCATCGACGCGGCGGCGGACGCTCCGGCCAGCCCCGTACCGACCACGATCACCCGATACTTGGGACGATTGTTCGGTCCGATCAACCTTAAGCCGTTGACATGATTCCCCCACATCTGGGAAATCTCACCCGTCGGCAGTTTCGCATCAAGCGTTAGCATGAATCATCTTCCTGTCCACAATGTTTTTCTCTGCCGCAGTGCCGTTTTGAACGGTCGGCTGGAGGCTGGCGCCATAGGCCGGAACAAGTCTTCGCGGTTCCAGCGAATTCACTTCTTCACCTCCCGTATCACCATCTCCCTCTGTGCCTCTTGAGCCTTTTGTGGCTCCTTTCCTCGACTACCGACTTTCCGCGGATCCCTGTTTATCCGTCAACCGCCGTCCGCGCGGCCCTATCTCGTTCCGTCCATCCAACTACCGTTCGTCCCTCCTTACGCCGGCGGGGCCGGCATCACGCCAGCCAGGAACATCAGAGGCACCAAGGCAAACCCGATGCCCAACGCCAGCGCCAAGACCCATGCCAGTCCGCGAAAAAATGCATTGCGATCAGGCGAGTCCAATCCCCAGGACTGAAACAGACTCCAACCGCCGTGCAAAACATGCAGACCCACCAGAACCATGGTGGCCAGATACACGATCGCCACCGCCGGCTGGCGAAACGAATAATACAAGTTTTGATAGACCTTGCCGTGCTCGAACGTCCCTAGGCGAATCGTGCCGGTCGTGAAATGCAAGACATGGAAGACCAGGAAGACCAACAATAACAGTCCGGTGACCAGCATGGAGCGTGCCGCCACGCTGGAGGCACGGTATTGAAACCGGGAATACGGAATCGGGCGAGCCGCCCGGTTCTGCTGCACGATCTGCAGAACCAGCACCACGTGCACGACCAGGCAGACCAACAGCACGATCCGCACGGTCCACAACAGGAATTGTTCCGGGACCAGCGGCGAACCGACCGTCCTCAGGAAGTGTCCGTAGACATCGATCTCGGGCACACCGGCCGCGTCGGTACCAAGGAACGCTTTCAGATTCCCGGTCATATGCCCAACCAGGAACAGCAGCCAGACCAACCCGGTTGCCGCGATCAAGAGCTTTTTTCCGAGTGAAGTCTGAGGCAAGCGGAGCGGTTTATCCATGGCGTGTCGAGCTCGCAGTCCGTCGAATCGCGTGGCGAAAGTCAGAATATAACGCGCACGATTTCAACCGTAAGGGTGCCGGGGAGTTCACATGAAAACTGGAGTGGTTGTCCCGCCGCCGCCACGGCCCAATTGCCGCCTGGTTTCGATGCGATTTTCCGCTGGACGCCCAGCCAATAGCGGCCGCACGCCACGACAATCGCCGAATTGACACACGCGCGGAGACCACGTACATTTTGTGGTTTGTCCCGTCCGGTCAGGTAGCTCAGTTGGTAGAGCAATGGACTGAAAATCCATGTGTCGCCGGTTCGATCCCGGCCCTGACCACTGCCCGAAAGTCTAAAGATTTCCCGCCGAAACAACGGTGTATTGTGATCTGCCGACAGTGGGTAATGCGGTACTTTCCCGAGCAAGGAAACGGTATTTACCGTTTCTATTCGCTTGGAAGGAACCGTGCGAAAGCCCCAGTTGCTTGATTCCGCCCCCAAGTGCGGTACGCTCGAACCCTCGGGCCAGGCGCTAGTGACGATCGGCGGGAACGACCCCTGAATGGGCCCCACGATTCGAGTTCCAACTGCGGATCGCTTGCAGTTCTATCCTCCTGCGGAGGACAATGCCGAAGACCGAAAGACCGCGGCTTTATTTCAAGACATCTGCCGCATAGCGCTAGCCTGCGGTTTCCGGTGTTGAGCGCGTGAAGAAACCGCAGGTTAGCGCCATGCGGCTGATTTGCATTGCGCGCGAATTTGTGGGTTGAGACAAAGCCATGCGGCTGATGATTTGGGACAAAGCCTGGTGTGTTGCGACGATTTTTTTGGGAGGGAATGCAATGACTGGGTGGAGAGGGCCGAGCTTGCGGAAACTGACCGTGGGGATCGTGCTGGCTTTGGGCGCGGAGATGGCGCTGGGCCAACAATCGAGCGAGTGGCCGGTTTCATTCCGAGTCCAGTTGGGAGCAACCCAGGCGGCGAAGACCCCGCAGTCGGGGCGGCTACTGATCGGAGTGGCTCCAGCCGGTGAGAATCCTGACTTCACCAATTACCGGCCACCGTGCCTGCCGATCTTGGGAATGGATGTCCAAGACTTCGCGGCGGATCGCATCGTGCAGGTGGACGAGTCGACGAGTGTGATTTTCCCCGAGTTTGGTTTTGGCCAATTGCCGCCGGGGGAATACGTTGTCCGGGCCATACTTGCAACAAACCGCGATATCGATTTGCCCGACGCGCCAGGGAATTTGCGCAGTGAGTCAGTCCCCTGGAGTTTCAACCCGCAAAACAAGCAGACGGTTGACTTGGTGTTGGAGCATGCGTTTGTTGAGACGATCCCACCCGAGTCGGCAACGCACAAGTACTTCAGCTTGCCATCCAAACTGTTGACGCGATTTCACGGCCGTCCAATGCATTATCGCTTTGCCGTCGTGCTGCCGGAAAATTTTGAGCGCGCGGCGGATCAGCATTATGGGCTGCTTCTGTATATCGGCGGATTTGGGACTCGGTACACAGACGCCGCGGGGATGCCTCCCGATCCACGGTTTGTTCAGGTTTTGGTCGACGGGGCCGGCCCGTTTGGCGACCCGTACCAAGTCGACTCCGCAAACAACGGCCCGTACGGCGAAGCATTAACCACGGAAGTCATTCCCTGGATCGAACAGCGATTTCGATGTTGGGGGCGACCCGATGCGCGGTTTACAACGGGTGGCAGCACCGGTGGCTGGGTCTCGTTGGCGCTTCAGATTTTTTATCCAGACTATTTCAACGGATGTTGGTCACAATGCCCCGATTCGGTGACCTTTGAGCGGTTTGAACTCGTCGACTTGTACAGGGATTCGAATGCTTTCGTAAACCCGTTCGGCGTCGAGCGGCCCAGTACGCGAACGTTGGATGGCGACACGATTTCGACGCTTCGGCACGAAGTCTTGTTGGAACGCGTTTTGGGCCGCGGAGGGCGATGGACATTGAGCGGCCGTGATTGGGCGAGTTGGAACGCCGTTTATGGACCGCGGGGCGCCGATGGATTGCCAGTCCCTGTGTGGAACGGAGAAACCGGGGCAATCGACCCTACCGTCGCGGAGCAATGGAAGAAATACGATCTGTTGCGTCGAGTGGTGGATGACTGGCCGGCATTGGGGCCCAAGCTGGCCGGAGGGAAAATTCACATCTGGATGGGTGATTCCGATGATTATTTCCTGAACCCCGCGGTCCGCCGTTTCAAGGATGCGGTCGAGGCGCTGGAAAGCCCTCGATTCGATGGAACAATCTTGATCGAGGCGCGACGCGGACACGAGTCCGGGGGGTGGACTCGCGCTGAAATGCTCGACGCGATGCATCGGCGCATTCGGCAGTAGACGTTGGTCGGCCTGCGTGAGAGCCTCTCTAAAAACTCGGCGGGCCCCCTTAGGCGACCCTCTCTCCCTGTCCTCTCCCCACTTTGGGAAGTCGGGTTGGGGGTCATTTGGCCTCGAGGTCAAGCGCGAGCCTTGCGTGAAAACGAAGCGGGGGGGGGGGGGGGGGGGGGGGGGGGGGGGGGGGGGGGGGGGGGGGGGGGGGG
>JBGSLW010000275.1:0-2693 GCA_041740495.1 Pirellulaceae bacterium | reverse complement strand
GTCGACACGCCGCCGAATCTCCTCGACCTGGTCGGGCAATACGTCCAGGGCCGCCGCGCTATAAACCGCTTTGCCCGCCTCGCAGGCCGCTAACACAGGGATCGGTCCCGCCCAGTCCGGCGCCAACGCCAACACGGCGTCGATGTCGCTGCTCTCCAGCATCGCGCGAAACCCGTCGTACGCTACCGCTTGGAACTCCTGCGCCACTTGCGTCGACTTGTGCGCGACCTCGCAACAGATCGCACGCACCTCGAATCGATCCGACAGCGCTTTGAGCGCCGGACGATGCCGAGTGGTCCACTGGTCCCCCAACCCAACGAGCCCCACTCGCAGTTTCATACGTCGCGTGCCTTCTCAGAAAAACAGACCGCCGCAGAGGGCGCATCCAATCGACATCGTGCCGGCCAACTCCCGACGGACTCGCCCCCTTGCGCTATTCTCGGAACGACCGACAAACATTACCAAAATCGAGCCGCCAAATCAGCGAACCGCACCCGTCGCGTTCATTTTAGGGTGACTTCCCCCAGTTGCCAAACCGATATCAAACAGCAATCGGGCCACGACTCGGATCTCCTCCCTGCTCGGATCTGGCTCGGGAGACCGCCAGGAGTTCATGGATGAACTGGTTCTGCACAATCGCCCTTGGCCTGACGTTGTCCACCCCCCTGGCACTGGCCCAGGACATACCAACCAGCGAGTCCGCGGCGACCTCCAGCACCGTTTCCACCCAGCCGATTCTCGATTACGCCTCCGCCTATCGATTGGCCCAGTCCGGAGACAAGCCCCTGCTGGTCCTGGTCACCGCCGAGTGGTGTGCACCCTGCCAGTCGCTGAAGAAGTCCACCCTTCCTGAAATGCTCGAACGGGGTGGTTTCTCAGACTTCCATTTCGCCATGGTCGATGTCGACCGGGATGCGACCACCGCCGCCAAGCTGACGGAGAATCGGCCCGTCCCGCAGTTCATCGTCTTCGAAAAGAACGGCGCCACCTGGAAAAAACGCTACTCGATCGGTTTCCTCGGCACGACCGATCTCCAAGCCTTCCTGGCTCCGTCGCTCCCCAGCACCGTGCGGATTGCCGCCGCCGATCCCGACAACCGATAGCCTTTCGGTCGGACCGCATCAGGGGAAAATCCCCATCCCGTTGTAATAGAGCGCGATCTTGTTGATCGCCAAGACCAGCATCGCGGTCCGCAGGTCGACTTTCGTTCCCAGTATTTCCTGCTGGCTCCGCATCTCGCGATACGCTTGGATCATCGTCTCTTCCAAGCCCGAGTACACCAGATCGCGTTCGTCGGCGCCGGCCGAGAGTTGGGCCATCGTCTCCGGCGTGAAAGTGAACTCGGCCGCTCGCTCCACCGCCCCCAGCAGCCGGCGAAACGCCAGCTCCTCAAAACGCTTCTCCATCCGACCAAACCGGACGTGCGAGAGATTCTTGAGCCACTCGAAATACGAGACCGTCACGCCGCCGGCGTTGAGATAGCCGTCGGGTATCGCCAGGATCCCGCGTTGAAAAAGGCGCTCCGACGCGCCGGCGGTCACCGGTCCGTTGGCGGCCTCCGCCACGATCTTGGCCCGAATCCGCTCGACGTTCCCGTCCGAAATCACATTCGCCGTCGCCGCGGGGATCAAGATGTCGCAATCCAGCTCGAGCGCCGCCGTCGTCGGCTGCAAATTCTGACAGCCCGGCATGTTCATGATCGTCCCGGTCTCTTGCCGGTGCTGCTGAAGTTTCTCAGGATCCAGCCCCTGGTCGCAGACAACCGCGCCGTCGTACTCGGCGATCGCGAGGATCTTCGCCCCCTGCTCGGCCAGAAACTTCGCCGAAAAATAACCGACGTTGCCAAACCCCTGGATCACCACCCGCTTACCTTCCAGGCCCGGTGCGAGTCCCAACCGCTGCATGTCTTCCCGATTCGAACACGCCTCGCGGACACCGTACATTACCCCCAAGCCGGTCGCCTCCAACCGTCCGCGAATCCCCCCGAAAGGGATCGGCTTCCCCGTGACGCAGGCCATCGCGTCGATCTCGTTGCGGACGATCGAGTTATACGTATCGACCACCCACGCCATCTCCCGCGGACCCGTCCCCATGTCCGGAGCAGGGACGTCGATCCCCGGACCGATGAAGTTCTTCTTGTATAACTCGAACGTGTACCGCCGCGTGATCCGCTCCAGTTCCGCCTCGGAGTACCGCCGCGGATCGATCTGGATTCCCCCCTTCGCCCCGCCGAACGGCACGTCAACCACCGCGCACTTATAGGTCATCAGCGCCGCGAGAGCCTTGACCTCGTCCTCGTTCACGTCCAGCGCGTAGCGGATGCCCCCTTTTGTTGGCAATCGGTGATGGCTGTGCTCCGCCCGCCAGGCATGGATCACTTCGATTTTCCCGTTGTCCCGCCGCAACGGAAACGTCATTTGAAAGACGCTGTGGCACTCGCGAATATGCGCCAACAGCGTCGGATCATGCTCGGTCAGCCGAGCCGCCTTGTCGAAGTTCGCGTTGACCTGGTCCAGAAAGCTGATTGTTTCGTGGGACATGAGGTGTGAAGTGTGAAGTGTGAGGCTTGAGGCTTGAGGCTTGAGGTGTGAAGTGTGAAGTGTGAAGTGTGAAGTGTGAAGTGTGAAGTGTGAAGTGTGAAGTGTGAAGTGTGAAGTGTGAGGTGTGAGGTGTGAGGTGTGAGGTGTGCTCAG